>NZ_JBHVCT010000017.1:74052-94137 GCF_042803195.1 Streptomyces sp. NPDC057428 | reverse complement strand
ACGGCAGCGCGCCCACTCGGCATCGAGTCCGGCGAGCGCGGTCGACGACACGCGGAGGCGGTAGGTGTACCGGGCATGCCCGGACTCCGCACCCGTCTGCTGTCGTGTCGTCATGCCACCACTTTACCACTAGGATTGGGGTATGAATCATGAAGAAACCCGCATCACGCTCCGCCTGCCCACCGACCTCCATGCCTGGCTCACAGCACAGGCCAAGACGAACCGGCGGTCACTCAACTCCGAGATCCTCCACCGCATCGAAGGCGACTACAGCGCCGCCGCGGCAGACGCCGAATCGCCCTGACGGCGATTCGACTACCCCTGCCCTGCTCCCCAGGAGTCCGATTCCTCCCCGGCCTGAAGGCCGGGGCATCCTCGGAGGACTTCGGTGAACCGCGCCGCGGAGTGAACCAGCGGCAGTGCGCCACGACGCCACCGGCAGGCGGCCGTCGGCCGTGGTTCAGGTGGGTCTTCCTGGCGGTCCGGGTCCCGTGCCGGGATGTTCGTGCTCGTACGACTCCGCAGGAACGGCTGGAAGTCTCCCCGCCGCCGTTGACCGGGCGCACGCGAACGGGGCCCGCCGTCCTGTGGACGGCGGGCCCCGTTGACGGGACGCGAAGCGGTGGGTGCGGCCGTATCAGCCGGATCCGACGAACAGGACCAGCAGCAGCCACACGACCGGAGCGCTCGGCAGCAGGGAGTCGAGCCGGTCCATGATGCCGCCGTGGCCGGGCAGCAGCGTGCCCATGTCCTTGATCCCCAGGTCCCGCTTGATCATCGACTCGCCCAGGTCCCCCAGAGTGGCGCTGGCGGCGACCGCGAGGCCCATCAGCAGGCCCTGCCACCAGGTCCCGCCGTCGATCAGGAACTGCATGCAGAGCGCCCCCGCGACCATCGCGAAGCCCACCGCACCGAACAGGCCCTCACGCGTCTTGCCGGGGCTGATGCGCGGCGCCAGCTTGTGCGTGCCGAAGCGCCAGCCGACGGCGTACGCACCGGTGTCGCTGACCACCGTCAGCATGAGGAAGGTGAGCACGCGCCAAGCACCGTCGTCCGCGGTCAGCATCATCGCGACGAACGTGGCGAGGAACGGCACGTAGAAGACGGCGAAGACACCGGCCGTGACGTCCTTGAGGTAACCCTCGGGCGGCTCCGTCATCCTCCACACGAGCACCGCGAGCGCCGTGAGCGCCATGGCGACCCAGGCGCCCTCGGACCCCCGCGCGTATCCGGCGACCACCATCGCGGCCCCGCCGACGGCAAGCGGTACGAGCGGCGCGTTGATGCCCTTGCGTTCCTTGAGGCGGGAGGTCAGCTCCCACAGCCCGACCACCACCGCCAGCGCGATCACACCGACGAAGACGGCCTTCACGATGAAGAGCGAGCCGACGACCAGGGCACCGAGGCCGACGCCCACCCCTATGGCGGCACGCAGGTCACGCCCCGCACGCTTCTTGTGCGGCTGTGGAGGCAGCGGGGTGGACATGGGCTCCTGCGGGCTCTCGTCACGGAACAGGGGGCCGCTGACGCGCGCGGCGTCCCTGTTCCGGTCGGCAGCGTCTCTACCTTCGTCGGGAACGTCCGGCACGATGGGCATGGGCCGAGTCTGCTGGGCGGCGTGCACATCGTAGGCAGGACCCGCCGGGGCCGCCCCCATCTCGGGCGTGCCCCGGTAACCGGCTCCCTGCGGGGCGCCCCAGGAGGAGTCGTTCATCAGACTTCGAGCAGCTCGGCTTCCTTGTGCTTGAGCAGCTCGTCCACCTGCGCGACGTACTTCGCGGTGGTGTCGTCGAGCTCCTTCTCGGCGCGGCGGACCTCGTCCTCACCGGACTCCTTGTCCTTGACGAGCTTGTCGAGCGTCTCCTTGGCCTTGCGACGGATGGAGCGGATCGAGATCTTGGAGTCCTCGGCCTTGGTCTTGGCGACCTTGATGTACTCCTTGCGGCGGTCCTGCGTGAGCTCGGGGAACGTCACGCGGATGATGTTGCCGTCGTTGCTCGGGTTGACGCCGAGGTCGGAGTCACGGATCGCCTGCTCGATGTTGCGCAGCGCCGTCTTGTCGAACGGGGTCACCACGGCCATCCGCGGCTCGGGAACCGAGAACGAGGCGAGCTGGTTGATCGGGGTCAGCGCGCCGTAGTAGTCGGCGACGATCTTGTTGAACATCGCCGGGTGCGCACGGCCGGTACGGATCGCGGCGAAGTCCTCTTTCGCGACCACGACGGCCTTCTCCATCTTCTCCTCGGCCTCGAGGAGGATTTCTTCGATCACCACGTGCTCCTGCGTGTCTTGAGCGGACCCGGCATCGTCGGGCCCTGCGGATCCTGCGTCGCGTCCTCACCTGCACGGTGTCCGACCGGCAGGCCGTTGTCCATCTTTCGGGCGGTCAGGCCCGGGTGCCCTCGTCGCTCACCAGCGTGCCGATCTTCTCACCCTTGACCGCTCGGGCGATATTGCCCTCCGCCGTCAGCTCGAAGACGAGGATCGGGAGCTGGTTGTCACGGCACAGCGTGATGGCGGTGGCGTCGGCGACCCTGAGGTCACGGGCGATGACCTCGCCGTACTCGAGAGCGTCGAACTTCACCGCGTCGGGGTTGGTCTTCGGGTCGGAGTCGTAGACCCCGTCCACGCCGTTCTTCCCCATCAACAGCGCCTCGGCGTCGATCTCCAGTGCACGCTGGGCCGCGGTCGTGTCGGTGGAGAAGTACGGCATACCCATGCCGGCGCCGAAGATCACGACGCGCCCCTTCTCCAGGTGCCGCACGGCACGGAGCGGGATGTACGGCTCCGCGACCTGGCCCATGGTGATGGCGGTCTGGACGCGCGAGTCGATGCCTTCCTTCTCCAGGAAGTCCTGCAGCGCCAGGCAGTTCATGACGGTGCCGAGCATGCCCATGTAGTCGGACCGCGCCCGGTCCATCCCGCGCTGCTGGAGCTCGGCGCCACGGAAGAAGTTGCCGCCGCCGATGACGACCGCGATCTCCGCGCCGTCCCGTACGACCGCGGCGATCTCGCGGGCGATGGTGTGCACGACGTCGGGGTCGACGCCGAGGCCTCCGCCACCGGCGAAGGCCTCGCCGGAGAGCTTCAGCATGAAGCGCCCGGAAATCGTGCCGTCGTCGCGCTTGTGGTCACCTTGTGTGGCGTCCGCGCCCTTGTTCATGGAGATTCTCCTCGTGCACATACGAAGAAGGCCATTGCCGGTGGGTCTGTTGTCCCTCAGCGGCAATGGCCTCCTCGTCAGATCTGCGGTCGTACGGCTGAGTGCGGCCGACGACTGCACCAGACCCTATCGGGTCCACCGTTGTTCGCGGACGGACTCAGATGCCGACCTTGATACGCGTGAAGCGCTTCAGGGCGACACCGGCCTCGTCCAGAACCTTCTGGACGGACTTCTTGTTGTCCAGCGCGTAGGGCTGGCCGAGGAGGGTGGCCTCCTTGAAGAAGCCGTTGACGCGACCCTCGACGATCTTCGGGAGCGCGGCTTCGGGCTTGCCCTCGGCGCGCGTGGTCTCCTCGGCGACGCGGCGCTCGGCCTCGACGATCTCGGCGGGGACGTCCTCGCGGGACAGGTACTTCGGGGCGAAGGCGGCGATGTGCTGAGCGAGGCCCTTGGCCAGCTCGGCATCGGCCTTGTCCAGCTCGACCATCACACCGATCTGCGGCGGCAGGTCGGGCATGGTGCGGTGCATGTAGACGGAGATGAAAGCGCCGTCGAACTGCGCGAAGCGGTCCAGGACGATCTTCTCGCCGAGGTTGGCGTTCGCCTCGTCCACGTATGCCTGAACGGTCTTGCCGGACTCGATCTCCGAGGCGAGGAGCGCCTCGATGTCGGCCGGAGAGGTCGCGGCGACGTGGGCTGCGAGCGTGTTGGCGACGGCCTGGAACTTGTCACCCTTGGCGACGAAGTCCGTCTCGCACTTCAGCTCGAGCAGGACACCGGACGTCTTGTCCTCGGAGACGAGGGAGACGACGGCACCGTTCTCGGCGGAACGGCCCTCGCGCTTGGCGACGCCCTTCTGACCCTTGATACGGAGCGCCTCGACAGCGCCGTCGACGTTGCCGTCGGCCTCGTCGAGGGCCTTCTTGCAGTCCATCATGCCGGCGCCGGTGAGCTCGCGGAGCTTCTTGACGTCAGCGGCGGTGTAGTTCGCCATGAGTCTGGGTTCTCTCTCGAAGTCTGAAAGATCTACGGGTGGACGGCGGGGACGGTGCCTGAGCACCGGCCCCGCCGTCTTTCAGCCGTGACTGACGGGCGTCAGGCCTGCTCGGCGTCCGCGGCCGGAGCCTCGGCGGCGGGGGCCTCGGCAGCGGTCTCGGCCTGCTCGGCAGCGGCGTCGGCCGGCTCGGCGTCGGCGACCTTCTCGGTCTCGGCGGAGGACTGGACCTCGGGGGTGTCCTCGGCGTCAGCCTTCTTGTCGCCCGCGAGCAGGTCGCGCTCCCACTCGGCGAGGGGCTCGCCGGCGGCCTTCTCGCCCGGCTTCGAGTCACCGGTGGCGGCACCGGAACGGGCGATGAGGCCCTCGGCGACGGCGTCGGCGATCACGCGGGTGAGCAGGGTGACGGAGCGGATCGCGTCGTCGTTACCCGGAATCTTGTAGTCGACCTCGTCGGGGTCGCAGTTGGTGTCGAGGATCGCGACGACCGGGATGTGGAGCTTGCGCGCCTCACCGACGGCGATGTGCTCCTTCTTGGTGTCGACGATCCAGACGGCGCTGGGCACCTTCTGCATCTCGCGGATACCACCGAGGGTCTTCTCCAGCTTGGCCTTCTCGCGGGAGAGAACCAGGAGCTCCTTCTTGGTGAGGCCGGAGGCGGCCACGTCCTCGAAGTCGATGAGCTCAAGCTCCTTCAGACGCTGAAGGCGCTTGTAGACGGTGGAGAAGTTGGTGAGCATGCCACCGAGCCAACGCTGGTTGACGTACGGCATGCCGACGCGCGTCGCCTGTTCGGCGATGGCCTCCTGGGCCTGCTTCTTCGTACCCACGAACATGATGGAGCCGCCGTGGGCGACGGTCTCCTTGACGAACTCGTAGGCGCGGTCGATGTACGACAGCGACTGGAGCAGGTCGATGATGTAGATACCGTTGCGCTCGGTGAAGATGAAGCGCTTCATCTTCGGGTTCCAGCGACGGGTCTGGTGACCGAAGTGGACGCCGCTTTCCAGCAGCTCCCGCATCGTGACGACGGCCATGGCCGTACTCCTTGAGGTACTCGGTTGTCGCGACCGCAGGATTGCTGTCGCGCCTGACGCCCCGACGCGCCGTGCCACGAAGGACCGAGAGGCGCGGCCATCGTCCACAGAGAGGGAGATGGAGGGGCGTGCGAAGTCGACCCGGTGACCCGGATCGCCAGAAGAAGTGTACGGGACCCGTCGGGTGCCGGGTGACGGCGATGTCCACAAGGGCTCGGTCGTCCACAGACCGGGTCCATGATCCCCGCGGAACGGGCTGCCGGGGGATCGTTCGGTCATGCGCCGCAGACCTCTGACCAACGTAGTCCGGCCCCCCTCCGTCCGCCCTTCGCGGGCCCGCCCACCCACCGCGTTCCTCGCAGCCCTGCTCGCCTCGTTACCGGCGGCGCTGCTCGCCGTCCTGCCGGGATCCGCCGTCGCGTGGGCATCGGCACCGGCGTCGACGAGGGTGTCGGAGCCGACGCCGGTGGGGCCTCCGGCATCGGCGGGTGCGCCCTCGGGAGCGGACGGGGGCCGGGCCTGGCCGCTGGCAGGCCGGCCCGTGGTCGTACGGGGCTGGGAGCCGCCTGCCGGTCCGTACGCGCCAGGACACCGCGGCGTCGACCTCGGCGCACCACCGGGCACCCCGGTGCGGGCGGCGGCCCCGGGCCGGGTCGCCTTCGCGGGCCCGGTGGCGGGGCGCGGGGTGGTCTCCGTCGACGTGGCCGACAGCGGGGAGCCCCCGCTCCGCTTCACCTACGAGCCGGTGCGGGCGCGGGTCGCCGAGGGCGACGAGGTGTCCGCGGGGCAGGTGGTCGGGGTCGTCGGGCCTGGACCCTCTCACTGCGCCGCCGGGTGCCTGCACTGGGGGCTCAGGCGCGGTGACGCCTACCTGGATCCTCTGAGCCTGGTGCCGCCCTCGATGCTGCGGCGCGGGCCCTCCCGGCTGCTGCCGGTGCTCGGCGTACCGCTGCCGGACGCCGGCCCGAGGTCGGGCCAGGCCCGCACGTCAGGTCAGCCCCGCACTCCGCGCAGGATCATGGCCACGGCGGTGTCCGCGACGACACCCGGCTCCTCCGCCGCACCCAGTTCGATCCTGCGGACGGCGGCGTCGACTGATCCCTGGAGCAGCATGGCCGCCAGTCTCGGCTCGGTGTGGCCGAGGTCCGCCAGTGCCTCGACGATCATGGCGATCAGCCCGCCGTGCGCGGCACGGATCTTCTCCCTGGCACCCGTGTCCAGTTCGCTCGCGGAGATGGCGACGACCGCACGGTGCCTGCGGTCCCCCACCAGGTCGAGTTGCCGGCGCACGTAGGCCTCGATCTTCGCCTCCGGCGTGCCGGCGCGGTCCATGGCGTTCTCGACGTCGGCCGCCCAGACGGGGAAGTCGACGGCGCAGAGCTCCTCCACGACGGCGGCGCGGGAGCGGAAGTACTCGTAGACGGAGGACCTGGCGAGGCCGGTGCGCTCGGCGAGGGCGGGGAAGGTCAGCGCCTCCGTACCGCCCTCGGACAGCAGGGAGCGAGCGGCGTCCAGGAGGGCGCCGCGCTGCATGGTCCGGTGCTCGGCCACGGAGGCCGCTCGAATCCTGGGCACCCGTCCACTCTACGGCGGCCTCCGCCGGAAGAGGGTGGGCTTCCGCGGCCGGGTGGCCTGGGCCCCCGGTCAGCGCCCGGCGTCGGCCAGCTTCGCGCGGAGCTGCAGCACGGATTTGGTGTGGATCTGGCTGACCCTGCTCTCCGTCACCCCGAGGACGTTGCCGATCTCGGCAAGGGTGAGCCCCTCGTAGTAGTAAAGGGTGACCACGGTCTTCTCCCGGTCCGGGAGCGTGTTGATGGCGCGGGCCAGTAGCCGTCTGAGTTCACGGTCCTCGGCGACCTCGACCGGGTTGTCGGCGGCCGTGTCCTCGAGGGTGTCCATCAGGCTCAGCCGGCCGCCGCCCTCGCCTCCGACATGGAGCAGTTCCTCCAGGGCCACCACGTTGGCGAGCGACAACTGGCTGAAAACGGTGTGCAGTTCTTCCAGGGCGATGCCCATCTCGGCGGCAACCTCGGCCTCCGAGGGCGTACGCCGCAGCTGCGCCTCCAGAGTGGCGTAGGCGCGCTCGACGTTGCGCGCCTTCTGCCGGACGGACCTGGGAATCCAGTCGAGCGCGCGGAGTTCGTCGATCATCGCACCGCGGATCCTGGTGATCGCGTACGTCTCGAACTTGATCGCGCGCTCGATGTCGAACTTCTCGATGGCGTCGATCAGCCCGAACACACCCGAGGAGACGAAGTCCGCCTGCTCCACATTGGACGGCAGTCCGACACTGACCCGCCCGGCGACGTACTTCACCAGAGGCGAGTAGTGCAGGATCAGCTGCTCGCGCAGTCGCTCGTCGCCGGTGCTCTTGTACGAACGCCACAACTCGTCGAGCGAGGAGGGGGCGGGGGGGCGCACAGTGCCACGCGCAGCCGGTGGGACTGCCGCGCGGTCAGACCCGGAGGTGTGCTGGGGCATGTGGTGCCTTGAGCCGTTCTGCTGTGGGAGTGCTGGGACGTGTCTCTGGGGCGGATTCCTTGTGAGCGTAGCGTGACTGAGGCATTGCGGTGCGCGCAGGACAAGGGAACCGTGCGGTGCGATTTCGTTCCATTTCCCCCATCAGTGACGCGTCCGAAAACGGGGGAAGCCACCGCGCGCACCGGCCCCTGGAGGCCTGACCGGGTGCTGCTGAGGTCATCGGCAACACCTTTTCACCCGAATGCTCCGGGTCAAGTACCGCCTCGCCGCACGTCCTCATTGCGTGTGGGTACCGGCGTCAACGGCCATCGGTCGCCCTCGCGTTCGACGAACCCCAGTCAGTGTGGTTCGCACAAGAGGCCGAGGGCTTGGCTCTGTTGCCGCAGGGAAATGGTCTGAACTCGAGCCGGCCCTCGGGCCGGCTACTCGCAGCGAGGAAGCGGGCGGAGGTGCATCCGGACATACAGGCGCACGAACAGGGGTCCGGGCGCGCTCGGACGGACGCACAGGCGCATCGGCACATGGGCACAAAGGCGCATGGGCGCCGACGCAGGCAGAAAGCAGAAGACAGGCAGACAGGCAGACAGGCTGAGGAGCCACCTGGCCACCGGGCCGATCGCCACGTGCACCCGGCTGCGAGGATCATGCAGGGTCCGGGCCCGGATCTCACCGTCATGGGTGAACCGGACGTCGAAGACCTGAGCACGGTCACCACGCGCCATGCCGCAGGGGCCACCGTCGGCCCGAAACCGGCACCCGGCGGTCCGACGGCAGCGGATTCGAGGGCCCCGGTGGACGCGCGGAGACCTCCCGGGACCCCGATGAGATACCACGCGCCACCGGCGACCCGGCGGCAGGCGTACCGTCCACCCGCGCCCGACGAGCGAGCCGAGGGGCAAGGCGGGAGCTACGGCGGCGCGTCGTGGGCCTCCGGCCGAGGGGTCACCACCAGCCTCCAGCCGTTGCCCTCGCGTTCGACGAATCCCAGCGAGTGCAGTTCGTACAGCCGGCCCTGTGTCTCGTCGGCGCCCGTTCCGGCCGCGCGGGCCACATCAGGCACGCTCATGGTCCCCCTGCGGGGAAGCGCGTCCAGCACGCGTGCGGCGACTGTGTCCAGCCGGTCCCTCGGCAGCACCGGGCCGCGCCGGACCGGAGCCAGGTCGCCGATGCTCCCCACGAGTTCGGCCACCTCCGACGCGTCGGTGACCAGAGTGCCCTCACCGCGCAGGAGTTCATGGACTCCGGACGACAACCCGCTGGTGGCGGGTCCGGGGACGCCCATCGTGTGACGTCCCAACCGCTGTGCGCTGCGAGCCGTGACCAGCGAGCCGCTGCGGTACTCGGCCTCCACCACCACCGTCCCCCGTGTCAGCGCGGCGATGACGCGGTTCCGCATGACGAACCTGCTGCGGGTCGGATGAGCCGAAGGCGCCAACTCGGCTACGACCAAACCCTGTTCCGCGATACGCCCGATCAGCTCGGTGTGCCCCCTGGGGTAGGCGACATCCACCCCGCAGGCCAGCACCGCGATGGTCGCTCCATCGGCGGCCAGCGCACCCCGGTGGGCAGCGGCGTCCACCCCGAACGCCGCACCGGACACCACCACCCAGCCGCGTTCCGCGAGCCCCGCGCCGAGTGCCGCCGCCATGTGGGCCCCGTACGGGGTACACGCCCGGGCACCGACCACCGCGACCGAGCGCAAGGCCCAGAGCCGGAGGTCGGGGGTACCCCTGACCCACAGCCCGATGGGGCGGGCGTCGCCCAGGTCGTCGAGCTGGGTCGGCCACTCCCGGTCGCCGGGGCAGAGGAACCGCCCGCCGATCGCCGACACGTCCGCCAGATCCCGTCCCGGATCGACGCCCGACGCCCGTAGACGACAGCCCGCGAGACGCGTGGCGCTCGCCCCCTCCAGCCTCTGCGCCGGTCCGTCACCGCCGGTCAGGCGCCGCATCAGCTCGACAGGACCCATCTCACGGAGCCAGCGACCGCCGCGCTCGTCCCCTGGTTCGAACACGCGGGTCAGTGCGGCGCGTGCCAGCCGCTCCCGGTGACCGTCGGGCGGCGAGCCCTCCCCCTCGGCCGCCGACCCGTTCACGAGGCTCCCGCCCGCATCGGGACGCCGCGCTGGATGCCCGTCCGGAGTTCCAGGGCGACGGCGATGTCCGAGGCATCGGGCCGGTCGGAAGCTCTCAGGTCGGCCACCGTCCAGGCCACGCGCAGGACCCTGTCCAGCCCGCGGGCCGTGAGGGCGCCGCGCTCCATGTCACGCTCGGCGGCCGCCAGCGCACCGGGGGCCGCGACCAGTCGCGTACGCAGCTCGTGCCCGGGCACCTCGCTGTTGGTCGTCCACGGCGTGCCGGCGAGACGTTCGGCGGCCCTTGCCCTGGCCTGTCGCACCCTGGCGGCCACCTCCGCCGAGGACTCTCCCCGGCCGCCGCCGCCCATCAGGTCGGCCCTGCTCACCGGTTCGACCTCGACGCGCAGATCCACCCGGTCCAGCAGTGGACCGGACAGCCGTGCCTGATAGCGGCGGACCGCGGAGGGCGCGCATTCGCAGCCCGACCCGGACAGGGTGTGCCTGCCGCACGGGCAGGGGTTCGCCGCGAGGATCATCAGGAAGCGCGCGGGCAGCCGCACGACCCCGGCCGCGCGGGCGACCACGACGTGTCCGGACTCGAGCGGCTGGCGCAGCGCGTCGAGCGCCCTCCCCGAGAACTCCGGTGCCTCGTCCAGGAAAAGGACGCCCCGGTGCGCCAGTGACACCGCTCCGGGCCTGGGCAGGCCGTTCCCCCCGCCCACGAGTGACTGCATCGTCGCCGAATGGTGCGGAGCGCAGTACGGCGCCCTGCCGATCAGCGGCTCTCCCGGCGGGAGGATGCCGGCGACCGAGTGCACCGCCGTGACCTCAAGGGATTCCCGCCGGGTCAGCGGTGGCAGGATCGCCGTGAGCCGCTCGGCCAGCATGGTCTTCCCCGCGCCGGGCGGCCCCGAGAGAAGCAGGTGGTGCCCGCCCGCCGCCGCCACTTCCAGGGCCGTGCGCGCCCGGGCCTGGCCCGCGACGTCGGCCAGGTCCGGCCGGTGCCCCGCGCCGTCGGCGGAGAGCGGCACCAGGCCAGAGCCGAGACCCGCACCCGGGACCATCAGCCCGGCCAGCATCGCATCGGGGCGGCCGAGGTCCGCGGCCGGCTCGTCCGGTACCGGTTCGTCACCGAGGACGGCGATCAGCTGGCGCAGACTCCGCACGCCGAGGACGGAGATGCCCGGCACCAGGGCGGCCTCCCCCGCCGTCTGCTCGGGGACCACGACCTGGCGGTACCCCGCCTCGGCCGCCGCGAGCACCGAGGGCAGCACCCCGCGCACGGGCCGCACCCGGCCGTCCAGGCCCAGCTCCCCGATCATCACCACGTCCGCGATGGCCGCCGGGTCGATCCGCTCCGCCGCTCCGAGCACGGCGCACGCGACGGCGAGATCGAAACCCGAACCACTCTTCGGGACAGAGGCGGGGGAAAGACCCACCGTGAGCTTTTTCTGCGGCCACTCCGCCCCGGAATTGACGATCGCGGCCCTGACCCGGTCCCTGCTCTCCACCAGGCTCTTGTCCGGCAGCCCGACGAGCGTGAAGGCCGCCACGCCCGGTTCCAGATCGGCCTGGACCTCCACCACAACGCCCTCGACGCCGACCAGGGCCACCGAGCACGCCCGCGCGAACCCCATCAGGCCACGCCCCGGACGTGCTGGACGACCGGAGCGCCCCGCCAGGGGACGAGGACCCCGACCAGATCGATCCGGGCGCCGCCCGGCGGCGGCCCGCCGTGCCGGTCGAGCCAGATCTCGGCGAGCCTGCGGAGCCGGTCGGCCTTGGCCGGTGTGACCGCCTCCATCGGATGCTCGAAGGAACCCGCCCTGCGGGTCTTCACCTCACAGACGACCACCGCGTCGCCGTCCCTGGCGACGATGTCGAGCTCTCCCGCCCGGCACCGCCAGTTGCGCTCCAGTACGGCCATCCCGGCGTCCGCCAGCAGCCGCGCCGCCAGGTCCTCGCCGTACCGCCCGAGTGCCCCCCGTGCGTTCATTCGGCACCACCTCCGGCACCGACGATGACGCCTCACGCCCGATCCGTTGGATCTTGGTGGATAACCTCGTCATTGTGGAAATCCCGGCCACTCGGACGAGTGAGCCGGGACACCGGGGAGCACCGTCGGCATCAGCCGCCCGGGAGCTCGAGGTCGCTCTTGTTGAGCTCCTCGATGTTCACGTCCTTGAACGTCAGAACGCGGACCTGCTTGACGAACCGGGCGGGCCTGTACATGTCCCAGACCCACGCGTCCGCCATGGAAACCTCGAAGAAGACCTCGCCCTGAACGGAGTGCACCTGCATCTCGTAGTCGTTGGTGAGGTAGAAGCGCCGTTCGGTCTCGATCACATATTTGAACAGACCGACGACATCGCGGTACTCCCGGTAGAGCTTCAGCTCCATCTCGGTCTCGTACTTCTCGAGGTCCTCGGCACTCATGGCATGTTCCCCTTCAGCCGTGCGTCCCCCTATTGTGCGTCAGCCCAGCGCACCCCTGACCGATTAGGCGATTTCGGGGGCGAGGACCAGCGGAACACTCGGGGGACCCTCGTCGAGCAGCGTGCGCAGCAGCCCGGCGAGCCTGGTCGGGTACACCGTCTCACGGGTGGCCAGGAGTTCGGCGGACGTCCACCACCTCAGGCCGGCAACGCTGCGCTGCTCCAGCTCCGTGTGCCCTTTCCGGTCCGTCGAGGTCTGCGACGTACGGGCCAGGAAGTACCACTCGTCCTGGTCCCAGCGCCGCCCGTCGAACGGGAAGGAGCAGACCCGCGTCCACAGCAGCGGACCGAGCGTGACGTCCGTGATCCCGGACTCCTCCGCGAGCTCGCGGAGGGCGGCCTCCTCACGGGTTTCGTCGCCCTCCAGCCCGCCGCCCGGGGTGAACCACCAGGTGTCGGCCGGGTCCTCGGGCTCGAAGCCATGCAGCAGCAGGATCCGGTCGTCGGGGTCCAGGAGGACCACCCTCGCGACCCTGCGCGCCTCAGCGGGCACCGGCGGACGCCTTCGGGCGCTTCGGACCGCGGGCGGACCGGGCCGCGAGGGGGCCGTATGCCGCTCCGCCCAGGATGAGTACCACTCCCACCACCAGGGCGCCGGCCTGCAAGGGCAGGGGCCCGCTGGACGACACCCCTCCCGGCAGGGACGCGAAGGCTTCCGGCCGGCCGATCATGCCGTTCAGGGGCCACGCCACGGCGTCCACACGTGCCTGGACAGCACTGCGCGGTACGGACCCTTGGCCGGGGTCCTCCAGATGCACGCGGGAGTCCATGGAGGTGTTGCGCTCGTCCCCGAGGAGGAAGAGCTGCCCCTTCGGGACATCGGCCGTGAACTTCTGGACGGAGGCGGTTGCCTTACCGTCCTCGCCGACGAGCGACGAGGCACCGTCCGCCCGCAGATACGGTTCATCGATGGGCTTGCCGTTGATGGTGAGGCGGCCGTCCTTGCCGCAGCAGACGATCCTGTCACCGCCCACGCCCACGACACGCTTGACCATCGGCACATCGCCCCAGGCTGCGTCGGTGAAGACGACCACGTCACCACGCCGGACGTCGTTGCCGTCCACCCGCTCCGCGAGTACCCGGTCCCCTGCGTCGACCGTCGGTGTCATCGAGTCGGTCGGCACCGTGTACGGCGCGTAGACCACCGCTCCCCAGGCGAATCCGCCGAGGAAGAGCACACAGCCGACGGCCACGGCCAGGTTCGACACCACAGTGCCGAGCCGGCCGCGGCCGTCATCAGTACGTCCTGTTCCACTCATCCCAGCGCTCCCCCATCGGAGATCGACAATCGCTGATCCGAGTCGGCACCCTACCCGGCGGTACGCCCATGGGTCAGCCTGCGGCGACGCCAGAACACGAGGGGGAGCGCACCGGCTACACCGAGTGCTCCCGGCACGGCGGCGGAGGCGGCCGCGTTCAGCCCGGGCTGGTCGAACGTCTTCGGAACGGGGAGCGTCGCCCAGCGGTTGACCGGCCAGGCGATCACGATCGCACGTCCGACGACCTCGTCGTTGGAGACGGTACCGCCGCCGGGAAGCTCCTGGTGGTACCGGGAGTCCAACGAGTTCTGCCGATGGTCGCCCATCACCCAGATCCGGCCCTCGGGCACGTGGATCGGCCCGAACGGCTCGTCGTCGCACGCGCTGTTGCCCTGGAAGATGAACGACTTGTCGTCCAGCGCCTTGCCGTTGACCGTGACCGGTCCGTTCTTCTTGCACTCGACCGTGTCGCCGCCCACCGCGATGACCCGCTTGATCAGGTCCTTCTCCTCGGCGGACGGCATGAGTCCGATGAAGCTCAGGAACTTCTGCACCGCGTTGGGGTCGGGCGTCGCGGTGTCCTCGAGCCAGCCGCCCGGATCGTGGAAGACCACGACCTCGCCGCGCTCCGGCTCGGAGCCGAACCACGGGGTCAGCTTGTCGACGAGTACCCGGTCACCCCGCTGAAGGGTGTTCTGCATCGAGTCCGAGGGGATCGAGAACGCCTGCACAAGGAAAGTCTTGATCAGCAGCGCGAGAATGAGCGCGATACCGATGAGGAGCGGCAGTTCCTTCCAGAACGAACGCGGTTTCTTCACCGCCTTACTGCCGCCGCCCTCCGGCTCGCCCTCACTGCCCGCTCCCTCCGGGACGCCCTCGTTCGAGGGCCGGTCCTCGGATTCGTCGTGTCCGGATCGTGCGCCGACCGCCAAATCCCCCACATCCACTCCTCACTCCGTGCCACCGCCCGCGTCGGATTCGGCGCAGGCCCACCACTCCCATAACGAGCGGGAGTTCCGCAGGGGTCGGGAGCAGGACCATTCCGTTGCGATCCTGGGGGAACAGACTATTCGACGGGCCCGGCCCCGCAGTCGTCCCGGCACGTCCGTCGGGAACCGAGGCATACGTCCCGGGCTCCTCCAGCCTGCGCCAGTGACCGAACGGCCAGGCGATCACGACGGCCCTGCCCACGACCTCATCCTCTGAGACCGTGCCGTTTCCGGGCTTGTCGAGATGGAAGCGGGAGTCCGCGGAGTTGGACCGGTGGTCGCCCATCACGAAGATCCGGCCCCGAGGAACCTTTACCTCGAATTTGAGAGTGGACGGCACATCGCCGGGGTTCAGATAGGGCTCGTCGAGCGCCACACCGTTGACCGTGATCCTTCCGTCGGTGCCACAGCACTTCACGGTGTCGCCCCCGACGGCCACCACGCGTTTGATCAGGTCCTGCTCGTCCTCGGAGGGCAGCAGCCCGATGAACGTGAGCAGTTCCTTCATCTGCTTGACACCCGCCGGCGGGTCCTCGGTGGCGGGCGCCTCCTGCTGCAGCCAGCCGCCGGGGTCCTTGAAGACGACGACGTCGCCCCGCTCGGGCTCGGAGCCGAACCACGGGGTCAACTTGTCCACCAGTACCCGGTCGCCGATCCTGATCGTCTGTTCCATCGACCCGGAGGGGATCACGAAGGCCTGCACGAGGAAGGTCTTCAGCACCAGCGCGATCAGCAGGGCCACCAGGACGAGGAGCGGGATCTCCTTGATCGCCGACCTGCGTCTGCGGCGTTTCACCTTGCGGGCGAGCTTGCGCCGCTCCGCCCGCGTGGGCAGGGAGCGGGCGGCCGTCGGCCGCGATCCGGTGGGCAGCGGAGGACTCGCGTCGTTCTCGTCGCGGCCGCGCCCCCGGTTACCCATGGTCCGCGCCTGCCGGCCGTACGCCCGCGAAGGCTTCGGTCCCCTCCAGGGGGCCCAGCCTGCCGAGCGGCCAGCCGAGCCAGTCGACCCGCCCGATCACACGGTCGACGGGCACCATGCCGCCCCCCGGCTCCCCTAGGTGGTCCCGTGAGTCGCGGGACCTGCTGCGATGGTCGCCCATCACCCACAGGGTGCCGCCGGGCACCACGATGTCGAAGGCGACCTCGGACGGCCTGTCCCCGGGGTGGAGGTAGTCCTCGCGCACCGCGGTGCCGTTCACCTCGAGCCTCCCCCGCTTGTCGCAGCAGACCACCCGGTCACCCCCCACGCCCACCACCCGCTTCACGAAGTCCGTTCCGGCGGGCTCGGCCAGTCCCAGGGACGCGGCCGCCCCGCGCAGCAGTTCGCCCACGGGGTCGCCGCCGGCGTCGGGCTCCTGCACGAAGGATCCGGTGCCGTCGAAGACCACCACGTCGCCGCGCCGGGGTTCGGAGCCGAAACGGTACGCCAGTTTGTTGACGAGTACCCGGTCCCCGACCCTCAATGTGGGCTCCATCGATCCGCTGGGGATGAGGAAGGGCTGGAGCACGAACGCGCTGAAGAGCAGCAGGGCGGCGGTGCAGACCATGCCCAGGAAGGCGGTCCGGCCCCAGGACACCGACCCCGGGAACCGGTCCCGGACATGCGTGGAGCGCGACCCCTCCTCCGTCCCGTCTGCGGGGCCTGAGGAACGATCGCGCTCCGTGTGCTGTGCTTCCGTGTTCATCGGGGCCGGATTCTATCCGGCCGCGCTGTGGACGCCGGAGGTGAGTCAGCGGTCGCGCTTCTCCTTGATCTTCGCGGCCTTGCCGCGGAGCTCACGGAGGAAGTACAGCTTGGCGCGACGGACGTCACCGCGGGTGACGAGCTCGATCTTCTCGAAGATCGGGCTGTGCACCGGGAAGGTGCGCTCGACGCCGACGCTGAAGGAGACCTTGCGGACCGTGAAGGTCTCGCTGACGCCCGAACCCTGGCGACGGATGACAACGCCCTTGAACTGCTGGATACGGGAGCGGTTGCCCTCGATCACGCGCACGTGGACGTTGACGGTGTCACCCGGGCGGAACGCCGGGAGGTCGGTACGGAGCGAGGCGGAGTTGACGCCATCGAGCAGGGAAGCCATGTTGTCTGCTTTCTTCGCCGATGCCACAGGTCATCGACGGGAGAGAGTGAAAGTTCGGATGCTTATCACATCGGGCGGGCGTCTGTCCCCCTGTGGCAGGGGCGCACGCCGGACGTACAGCGGGCCTATTCTTCCACGGCCCCCGGCCTGCGCCAAAATCGGCCGCCCGGCTCCGGGGACCAGCCGAGGATGGAGAGGATCTCGCGGTCCTTCTTGTCGAAGCCGGTCGCCTCGCAACGCTCGATGAGATCAGGCCGGTTGAGCGCGGTACGACGGAACGCCTCGTCCCGACGCCAGCGCGCGATCCGCCCGTGGTGCCCGCTGAGCAGCACCTCCGGGATACCGCGCCCGCGCCACTCGGGGGGCTTCGTGTAGACCGGGCCCTCCAGGAGGTCGGCCATGGCTCCGGGCGCGAAGGAGTCGTCCCGGTGCGACTCGGCGTTGCCGAGCACCCCGGGCAGCAGCCGTGCCACGGCCTCGGTGATCACCAGGACGGCGGCTTCCCCGCCGGCCAGGACGTAGTCCCCGATGGAGACCTCGACGACGGGCATCCGGGTCGCGTACTCGTCCGTCACCCTGCGGTCGATGCCCTCGTAGCGGGCGGGGCTGAAGACCAGCCACGGCCGCTCCGACAGCTCCACGGCCAGCTCCTGCGTGAAGGGGCGGCCACTGGGCGTCGGCACCACGAGAACCGGCGAGTGCGCCCCGGCCTCGTATCCGTCGGCCAGCGCCTCGTCCAGGGCCTCGCCCCAAGGGCCGGTCTTCATGACCATGCCGGGGCCGCCGCCGTAGGGGGTGTCGTCCACGGTGTTGTGCCGGTCGTGGGTCCAGTCCCGGAGGTCGTGGACGTGTACGTCGAGGCCGCCCCGGGCGCGCGCCTTGCCGACGAGGGAGACGTTCAGGGGGTCGAGGTACTCGGGGAAGATCGTGACGACGTCGAGCCGCATCACGCGTCGCCCTTCTTCCCGTCGTCCGCCGTGTCGTTACCGGCCCCGTCCTCGTCACGCGCGGACGCGAGGACGGCTTCACTCTCGTCGATCAGACCGGGTGGCGGCGTGATGACGGCACGCTGCTCCTCGAGGTCGATCTCGGAGACGATCTCCTCGACGAACGGGATCATCACCTCGCTGCCGTCCGGACGCTCCACGATGAAGAGGTCCTGCGAGGGAAGGTGCGTGATCTCGGTGATCCGGCCGATCTCGGTGCCGTCGGCGAGGACGACATCGAGGTCCATCAGCTGGTGGTCGTAGAACTCCTCGGGATCCTCGGGCAGTTCCGCGGGGTCCACCTCCGCGATCAGCAGGGTGTTGCGCAGGGCCTCGGCGCCCGTGCGATCGCGCACCCCCTCGAACCGCAGCAGCAGCCTTCCGCTGTGCACCCGGCCGGTCTCGATGGCCAGCGGCCCCACGTGGGCGGGCTCGGTGGCCAGGACGGCGCCGGGCCCGAGCCGGAGCTCGGGCTCGTCGGTGCGCACCTCGACGGTGACCTCGCCCTTGATGCCGTGGGCGCGACCGATCCGCGCAACTACCAACTGCACGCTGTTTCTCCCGGTGATCTCTTACTGAGGAGGCGGTGATGTACGGACGACAAAGGCCGGGGACGGCTCGAAAGCCCTCCCCGGCCCCGGCCGGTGTTCAACTCTTCAGCGAACCTGGTCCACGTCGACGAGGTCGACCCGGATTCCACGTCCTCCGATGGCACCCACGACGGTACGCAGGGCGCGCGCGGTGCGGCCGTTACGGCCGATCACCTTGCCGAGGTCGTCGGGGTGAACCCGGACCTCGAGCACGCGTCCACGGCGCAGATCGCGCGAGGCGACCTGCACATCGTCGGGGTTGTCGACGATGCCCTTCACGAGGTGCTCAAGAGCCTCCTCGAGCATGCTCAGGCCTCGGTCGACTCGGTGGACGCGGCGTCGGCCGCCTCGTCCGCCTTCTTGTCCGACTTCTTGGCCTTCTGGGTGATGGCCTCACCCTTGGCCTCGTCGCCGTCCGTGGCCAGGGCCTCGAACAGGGCGCGCTTGTCAGCCTTGGGCTCCGGCTGCAGGAGCGGCGCGGGGGCCGGAAGACCCTTGTGGGCCTGCCAGTCACCGGTGAGCTTCAGGATCGCGAGGACGGGCTCGGTCGGCTGGGCGCCGACGGAAAGCCAGTACTGCGCGCGCTCTGCGTTGACCTCGATGCGGGAGGGGTTCTGCACCGGGTGGTACAGACCGATCTCCTCGATGGCCCGGCCGTCACGGCGGGTGCGCGAGTCGGCGACGACGATGCGGTAGTGAGGCGAACGGATCTTGCCCAGACGCTTCAGCTTGATCTTGACTGCCACGGAAGTGGTCTCTCCTGGTCTGTGACGTGGTTGGGCACAAAAGATGCCACGTGGGGTTGCGGTACTCGGGTGCCCGATGGACGCGTCAGCCGGAGGAGAGAGGGGTCCTGTGCGACTGTCGAGTACAGCTGACCATTGTGCCACACCGCATCGGGTCACCCCACCGCGACCGCCGCTTCCGGGATGCGGAAGGGCTTACCGCATCCGCCGCACACGATCGGCGCCTGGGCGAGGACCGACGGGACGACGCGGACGTTGCGCCCGCAGTCGCAGACGGCCTTGACCCGTACCCCTCCCCCGGACGAACCGTGCCGGGCGGCGGGGCCGCGGAAGGAACGCTTGGTGTCCGCGGCGGTGGCGACGGTGTGCGCCTTGAGCGCACGCTGCAGCCGTTCCGTCGTGGGGCGGTATCTGCGTTTGGCCTCGGGATTCAGTGTCACCAACGAGAATCCGCTGCTGGGGTGGGGCTCCTCGGCGTGGTCGAGGCCCAGCTCCTCCGCGATCGCTAGGAAGCGCCGGTTGTGGTAGCGGCCCGCCCGGGAGGTGTCCCGGACACCTCTCGCGGCTGCGATGCCGTGGACTGCTTCGTGGAGCAGCCGTTCGAAGGAGAGTTCGGCGCCACAGGCGGACGAGGACTCTCCGATCAGGGACTCTGGCGCGGCAAGATCGGGCAGCTCGGGGTGGTACCGCTGAATGTCGGCCCACGCCTGTGCCAGCTCTGCGGCAAGTACAGGTGGTGTCGTGCTCACGTCGTGACAACGAGCCTGGGGGCTCCGGTGTTCCTATTCCGGGGCATCCCAAATAATTTGCACGTACCAGTCAGTTCCTCTTGATGCGTCCCGACGAGGGCGGGTGCGCAGATCAACGGAGGAGACTCACAGCTCACACCAAGGTGGGGCGTAGCAACTCGTACGCACCCGCGCGCATACGGCACCGTCAGGGGAGGGTACCCGGCACGGAATGGGGTCGCGCACCGGCGGTGGCGCGGGCGCGGAGCGCTCGACGTGCTGCGCCCCGCGTGTCGGGTAAGACTGTGAGGAAGCGAGCGGCCGGCGCATCGCACCCCGGCGTCCGCGCTCACCGCGCGGCGCAGGGGGCGCACGACGGGAGCACGCGAGCAATGCCATCCCACCCCGTCCGACCTCTGGACGGGACCGCCTGTGCGGAGTTCCCTGGCGTACGGGGGC
>NZ_JBHVCT010000017.1:0-73953 GCF_042803195.1 Streptomyces sp. NPDC057428 | reverse complement strand
TGGGGGCGCACGACGGGAGCACGCGAGCAATGCCATCCCACCCCGTCCGACCTCTGGACGGGACCGCCTGTGCGGAGTTCCCTGGCGTACGGGGGCTGTGGGCACACATGCACAGCACACAGACATGGGGGACCTCACTCGGGCACGACCGACCTCACGGCGGATTGGGGCGCATTCCATGACACCAACGCTCGTCCGGCACCACAGGTACGCGGACCCGTCCGACCCGGTGGACGCCGGTACCCGCGCCCGTGACTGGGCCGAGATCCAGGAGCGCATGCTCGCGCCCCTATACGAGGCGGTGTACGAGCGCCTCGAGGTGGGGACCGGCACGCGGATGCTCTCCCTCGACTGTGGTTCCGGGCTGGCGCTGCTGATCGCGGCCTCGCGCGGGGCGCGCGTCACCGGCGTCGACAGCGACCTGGAACGGCTCGCCCTGGCCCGTGAACGCCTGCTCGCCGGGACGGGCCAGGAAACCGGCACCGGGAGCGGCGCTCCGCGCGCCAGGCTCGTGGACAGCGTCACGGCGGCTGCCGCGGACCGCCCGGCGCCGTACAACCTGCTGACCGCCTTCCAGCCGATCGGCTGCACGGACGGTGACTCCGAGGGGCTCGCGCCCGCGCTGGCGTCGGCCGTTCCGCTGGCCGTGCGCGGGACGACGGTGGTGCTGGC
This sequence comes from Streptomyces sp. NPDC057428, assembly GCF_042803195.1. Classification (NCBI taxonomy): domain Bacteria; kingdom Bacillati; phylum Actinomycetota; class Actinomycetes; order Kitasatosporales; family Streptomycetaceae; genus Streptomyces; species Streptomyces sp. NPDC057428. The sequence continues at coordinate 73,281 of NZ_JBHVCT010000017.1, read as the reverse complement.
CGGCTGGGGGCCGCCGGAGCGGTGCGCCACGGCTCCGGTGCTCCGGGTCGCGGCCCGGCTCACCGAGTCCGCGCGCGCACCGCGCCCTCAGGCCGGCTGGCGGCCTGCTCTGCGGGACGACCTGGAGGACGTTGCGGCCCGGGCGGGACTGAAACCGGACGGCTCGGGGCGGGTGTCCTGCCCGTTCGGATACGCGGACGTGGACAGCGCGGTGCGCGGGCTGCTGTCGACCGGGCTGTTCGACGCCGCCGTACGTGCGACGGACCGCGACCAGGTGGAGAAAGAGGTCGCGGAAGCCCTGCATCCGCATCTGCGGGCCGACGGCACGGTGTGGATGCCGAACGTCTTCCGCTACCTGGTGTGCGTGACCTGACGGGAGCGCGAAGGGGCGCCCCGCCGGGCGGGCGCCCCTTCCTCCGTGCGGCGGGCCGGTCAGCCCATGAACTTCTTGAACTCGTCGGGGAGTTCGAAGTTCTTCTCCTGGGCGGGCAGGTTGAACGCGCCACCCTGCGCCGCCTGCTCCCGGCGGGCCGCCTCGGCCTGCTCCTCGGCCTTGCGCTTCATCGGGTTGCCGCTCTTGCGCTTGCCCTTGGCCTGCTTGACCTGCTTCTTCTGACGGCCGGGGCCGCCCCCCATGCCCGGCATGCCGGGCATCCCCGGCATGCCGCCGCCCTGGGCCATCTTCGACATCATCTTGCGGGCCTCGAAGAAGCGCTCCACGAGGTTCTTCACCGCGGAGACCTCGACACCCGAACCCTTGGCGATGCGGGCCCGGCGCGAGCCGTTGATGAGCGTGGGCTCGGCGCGCTCCTTCGGGGTCATCGACTTGATGATCGCGGCGGTGCGGTCCACGTCGCGCTCGTCGATGTTGTTGATCTGGTCCTTGATCTGCCCCATGCCGGGCAGCATCCCGAGCAGCTTGGAGATGGAGCCCATCTTCCTGACCTGCTCCATCTGCGCCAGGAAGTCGTCGAGCGTGAAGTCCTTGCCCTTGGTCGACGCCAGCTTGGAGGCCATTTTGGCGGCCTCTTCCTGGCTGAAGGTCTTCTCCGCCTGCTCGATAAGGGTGAGCAGGTCACCCATGTCGAGAATGCGGGACGCCATGCGGTCGGGGTGGAAGGCGTCGAAGTCCTCGAGCTTCTCACCGTTCGACGCGAACATGATCTGCTTGCCCGTGACGTGGGCGATCGACAGGGCGGCACCACCGCGGGCGTCGCCGTCGAGCTTGGACAGCACCACGCCGTCGAAGCCGACGCCGTCACGGAAGGCCTCCGCGGTGTTGACCGCGTCCTGGCCGATCATCGCGTCGACGACGAAGAGGATCTCGTCGGGGCTCACCGCGTCGCGGATGTCGGCGGCCTGCCGCATCAGCTCCTCGTCGATGCCGAGGCGGCCGGCGGTGTCGACGATGACGATGTCGTGGACCTTGGCCTTGGCGAACTCGATGGAGTCCTTGGCCACCTTGACCGGGTCGCCCACGCCGTTGCCCGGCTCCGGCGCGTACGCCGCGACACCCGCGCGGTCGGCGACGACACTCAGCTGGTTCACGGCGTTGGGCCGTTGGAGGTCACACGCGACGAGCAGCGGGGAGTGGCCCTGGGACTTGAGCCAGAGGCCCAGCTTTCCGGCGAGGGTGGTCTTACCGGCACCCTGCAGGCCCGCGAGCATGATCACGGTGGGCGGGTTCTTCGCGAACCTCAGCCGCCGGGTCTCGCCGCCGAGGATGCCTACGAGCTCCTCGTTGACGATCTTGACTACCTGCTGGGCCGGGTTCAGCGACTGGGAGACCTCGGCGCCGCGCGCCCGCTCCTTGACGTTGGCGATGAACGCGCGCACCACTGGGAGGGCGACATCGGCCTCGAGCAGGGCGATACGGATCTCGCGAGCCGTGGCGTCGATGTCCGCCTCGGACAAGCGGCCCTTGCCCCTGAGGTTTTTGAAAGTCGCGCTAAGGCGGTCGGAGAGAGTATCGAACACGGCGCTCGTCGGTCCTCAGGGTCGGGGGCGGGGCAGGTCAGTCGCCCTCCAGGGTATCCGGACCCCGGAGAACGCAAAGCCCTCGCCCGTTTCTCGTGACGAACGGACCTGGAGCAGCACTGTCAGCCCAGCTCCTTCTCGACCTCCCTGGCCACCTCGGCGGCCCGTTCCGGGGGCAGCGGCGCGCCCTCGGTGTCCGTGACGTAGAAGGCGTCCACGGCGTTCGCCCCGAGCGTGGAGACATGGGCGCTGCGCACCCGCACCGCGCTCTGCTCCAGTGCCCGTCCGATCCGGTGCAGCAGCCCCGGGGCGTCCTGGGCACGGACCTCGATGACCGTGGCCAGGCGTGATCCGGCCGGGGCTACGGCCACCCGGGGCGGCGGGGCCTTCACCCCGCGCCGCCGGGGGTAGGCGGCCTCGCGTTCGGCGAGCCTGGCCCGGATGTCCAGGGAGCCGTCCAGGGCGCGTACGAGGTCGGCACGGAGCCTGGCGGCCTGCGGGAGCGAACCGTACTCGGCCGCGACCCGCCAGCTGAGCACCAGCAGATCCGCCTTGCCCCCCAGTCCGGTGGGGAGCTCGACGGCCCGCAGGTCGGCGGCGCGAACGGTGAGGCGGTGGAGGGCCAGCACTCCGGCGGCGACGGGCAGCACCCCGGCGCGGTCGGGCAGGGCGATGAGGAGTTCGACGCCGACGGGCTCGGGCCGGCCGTCCTCGGAGGGCGGTTCCGGCCGGGTGTGCAGCGACAGCACGGGTTCGCCGGTGCGCAGGGCCTCGACGGCCAGACGCTCCTGCTCGGCGCTGGGGGCGAGCGGCTCCGGCACCGGGGGCTCCTCACCCGCGAGGAGCGCGGCGACCCGCCCGACGAGGTCGGCGACGAGTGAGGCGCGCCAGGCGCTCCAGGCGGCGGGACCGGTGGCCAGCGCGTCGGCCTCGGTGAGCGCGTGCAGGAGTTCCAGGGTGGAGGCGCTGCCGACGGCGGTGGCGACGGCGCGTACGGTCGCCGGGTCGTCGAGGTCGCGCCGGGTGGCCGTGTCGACGAGCAGCAGGTGATGGCGTACGAGCGTGGCCAGGACGCCGACGTCCTGTCTGTCGAAGCCGATGCGGGTGGCCATGTCCCGGGCGATGACCTCCCCCGCGACGGAGTGGTCCCCGGGCCAGCCCTTGCCGATGTCGTGCAGCAGGGCCGCGACGAGCAGCAGGTCGGGGCGGCCGACGCGGCGGGTGAGGTGGGACGCGCGGACGGCCGTCTCGACCAGGTGGCGGTCGACGGTCCAGGTGTGGACGGGGTTGCGCTGCGGCCGGCAGTGGACCCGCTCCCAGTCGGGCAGCAGGCGGGTGATGATGCCTTCCGACTCGAGGGCCTCCCAGACGCCCACGGACGCTTCCCCGGCGCCCAGCAGGGTGACGAGTTCCTCGCGGGCCTCGGGAGGCCACGGCACGGGCAGCGGCTGGGCCGCGGTGCTCAGGTGGCGCACGAGGTGGCGGGAGAGCGGCAGTCCGGCCTCGGCAGCGGCGGCTGCCGCACGGAGGGTCAGCACGGGGTCGCGTTCCGGGCGCGCGGTGCGGGCGAGGGCGACCTCGCCGTCGGCCTCGACGACGCCTTCGGCGAGCGGGGTGCGTTCGGGGGCGGCCTTGGCGCCACCGCCGAAGAGGGTCCGCAGCCGGGGCCGTGCCGAGCGGGAGCGCAGGACTCGGTTGACCTCGCGCCAGGTGACGTCGGTGGCGTACGAGACGGTCCGCGCGGCCTCGTACACCTGGCGCAGCAGGGCGTCGGCGTCAAGAAGGCCGAGGGCCCCGGCGACCTGGTCCTGTTCCTGAAGGGCGAGGCGGTCGGTGGCCCGTCCGGTCGTGAGGTGGAGGGCGTCGCGGGCGTCCAGCAGGGTGCGTCGGGCCTCGGCGAGCCCTTCGCGGGGGGCGTCGGCGACCCAGGAGGCGGCGACGGCGCGCAGGGCGGTCGCGTCGCGGAGGCCTCCGCGAGCCTCCTTGAGGTCGGGTTCGAGGAGGAACTGGAGCTCACCCATGCGTTCGGCGCGCTCGCGGCAGAGCTCGTCGAGGGCCGGCAGACGCTTGGGGGCCTGGTTCCGCCAGTCGGCGAGGATCGTGGTGCGCAGTCCGGCGACGAGGCCGATGTCGCCGGCGACGGGGCGCGCGTCGAGCAGTCCGAGCTGGACCTTGAGGTCCTCCGCCGCGGTGCCGCGTGCTTCGCCGGGGGTGCGTACGGAGTGGTCGAGGGCGAGGCCGAGGTCCCAGACCGGATACCAGATCCCGTCGGCGAGGGCGGCGACCGCGGCGGCGTCGGCGGTGCCGTCGTGCAGGAGCAGGAGGTCGAGGTCGCTGCGGGGCGAGAGTTCGCCCCGGCCGTATCCGCCGACGGCGACGAGGGCCGCGCCCCGGATGCCCGCCCGCTCGGCTGCCGCGGTGAACAGACCGGTCAGCCAGTCGTCGGTGAGCCGGGCGAGCGCCGCACGGCGCGGCGGCCCGGGCCTCGTCTCCTCCTGGAGGAGACGCAGCCGGGCCGCCGCGTAACCGCTGGGTCCCGAGTCCTCGGATTCGGTGGTCACTTCGGTGCTCGTCACCCAGCTGCCTTTCCGTTCACAGGAACCGTCGGTCAGAGTGCGTCCGGGCCGCGTTCACCCGTCCGCACGCGGATGGCCGTGTCGACCGGGACGCTCCAGACCTTTCCGTCACCGATCTTGCCCGTCCTGGCGGCCTTGACGACCACATCGATGAGCTGTTCGGCGTCCTCGTCCTCGACCAGCACCTCGATGCGGATCTTCGGGACGAGGTCGACGGTGTACTCGGCACCCCGGTAGACCTCGGTGTGGCCGCGCTGACGCCCGTAACCGCTGGCCTCCGTGACCGTGAGGCCCTGGACGCCGAAGGCCTGGAGGGCCTCCTTGATCTCGTCCAGGCGGTGCGGCTTCACGACTGCGGTGATGAGCTTCATACGTCCACCTTCTTGTTCGTCGGGGCTGCCCCGTTGCCGGGCGCCGATGCCGTGGTGCGCGGGGCGGAACCGCCGCCGGCGCCGCTGAAGTCGTACGCGGTCTCGGCGTGCTCGACCTGGTCGATGCCGGAGATCTCGACGTCCTCGCTGACGCGCATCCCGATGGTCTTGTCGAGGAGGAGGGCCAGGATCGCGGAGACGACCAGAGAGTACGCGAGGACCGCGAAGACACCGACGGCCTGCTTGCCGAGCTGGTCGAGCCCGCCGCCGTAGAAGAGGCCCTTGGCGTCGGACTGCACTCCGCCGGTCGCGAAGAAGCCGATGAGCAGGGAGCCGAGTACACCGCCGACGAGGTGGACACCCACGACGTCGAGGGAGTCGTCGTAGCCGAACTTGTACTTGAGGCCGACCGCCATGGCGCACACGACGCCGGCGATGACACCGATCGCGATGGCGCCGAGCGGGCTGACCGCTCCGCCCGCGGGGGTGATGGCGACGAGGCCCGCGACGGCGCCGGAGGCGGCACCGAGGGTGGTGAAGGAGCCGTGGCGGACCTTCTCGTAGGCGAGCCAGCCGAGCACCGCCGCGCCGGTGGCGACCTGCGTGTTGACGAACATGACGGCACCCACACCGTCGTCGTTGCCGAGCCAGGAGCCGGCGTTGAAGCCGAACCAGCCGAACCACAGGAGTGCCACGCCGAGCATCACGAGCGGCAGGCTGTGCGGCCGCATCGGGTCCTTCTTGAAGCCGACCCGCTTGCCGATGACGAGGATCACGCCGAGGGCTGCGGCACCGGCGTTGATGTGCACGGCCGTACCACCGGCGAAGTCGATGACGCCCAGCTCGAAGAGCCAGCCGCCGGCGCCCCAGACCCAGTGCGCGACCGGGAAGTAGACCACGGTGACCCAGAGGGTGATGAACAGGGCCCAGGAGGTGAACTTGACGCGGTCCGCGAGGGCGCCGCTGATGAGGGCGGGCGTCAGGACGGCGAACATCAGCTGGAAGACCGCGAAGACGTACACCGGGATGGTGTAGCCGTCCCACAGCTCGGTGACCCCGATCCCGCTGAGGCCGACGTAGTCCGAGCTCCATCCGATGACGGAGCCGACGTCGGTGCCGAACGCGAGGCTGAATCCGTAGAGGACCCACAGGATCGTGACGATCCCGAGGCTGATGAAGCTCATCATCAGCATGTTCAGGGTGCTCTTGACGCGGACCATGCCTCCGTAGAAGAAGGCCAGGCCCGGGGTCATGAGCATCACCATGGCGGTGCAGATGAGCATGAACCCTGTGTTGGCGGCAGACAGCTCGGGGGCGTCTGCGGCAAGCGTCGTGATGCCTGGGGGCATCGGCGTCTCCTCGTCCTCGGGGCGGCCTCGTGCGGGGGTGCGGGCCCACGGTGAAAAGGTGCGGGCCGGCTATGCGCCATGAGATTCGCGCAACGCGGTTTCCACGAATGCCGCACGATGTTTCGCCGCAGTGACGAAGGGAGCCCGCGTGTTACGTACCGGTGAACCACCGGTGTCGGACCCGGTGCGCTGCCTACCATGCCCGCAGCGCCGCATACGGTGCGCTCCGATCACCCCGGGACGTGAACCGGCCACGGCAGCGACCCGCTGACCTGGCAATGGGGGAGCCGAGTCGGGTGGTACGGGGCGGCTGTCGTGGCCGGTGGAACGTGTGCCGGTCAGACCGCTTCGGCGGTCTCCGGGAGCTGCTCGGTGAGCAGGTCGGTGAGCCGGGCGACCTCGGGGATGTCACCGAAGTCCCTGGCAGCGGTGTCGACGGTCTTGCGGAGCCTGGTGTTGACGCGCTCCGATCTGACCTTCCTGGCGATCTTCAGGGCCTGGGTGGCCAGCACGGTCGACTCCTCCGGCTCGCGCTTGAGGAGATGCACCGTGGCCATGCCGATCAGATTCAGCGCGTAGGACCTCTGGTGTTCGTCGTCGTCCCCGAAGAGCTTGACGGCGCGGGCCATGACGGGCTCCGCGAGTGAGGCGTAGGTGGGGCTGCGGCCCGCGACATAGGCGAGGTCACGGTAGGAGTGGGCGTTCTCGCCGTGCAGCTCGGCGTCGGAGAAGAAGCGGATCCAGTCGGGCTCGGGCTCGTCGTCGAGCACGGCGTCGGCGAAGGTGTCCTCGGCCATCCGGACCGCTCGCTTGCACCTGCTCGGCTGGCCCATGTTGGCGTACGCGCGCGCCTCCATCGCATACAGCATGGCCTGGGTCCTGGCGGTGGCGCACTCCCGGCTTCCGTACTGGGCGAGGTGGATGAGTTCCAGGGCGTCGTCGGGCCGGCCGAGGTGAATCATCTGCCGGCTCATGCTGGAGAGGATGTACGAGCCGAGCGGCTTGTCCCCCGCCTCCTTGGAGGCGTGCAGGGCGAGCACGAAGTACTTCTGCGCGGTGGGCTGGAGGCCCACGTCGTAACTCATCCAGCCCGCCAGCTCCGCCAGTTCGGCAGCGCAGCGGAACAGCCGCTTGGAGGTGGCCTCGGGCTGCGGCTCCTGCAGCAGGTCGGTGACCTCGTGCAGCTGACCGACGACGGCCTTGCGGCGCAGCCCGCCACCGCACTGGGCGTCCCATTGGCGGAACATCGCCGTGGTGGACTCCAGCAGGTCGAGCTCCGGCCCTGAGAGCCGGGACGGCCGGCTCACCGCGACCGGGCGCTCGGGTTCACCCTGCGCCGCGGGGGCCACGGGCACCAGCCAGCGCTGCATGGGTTCGATAAGGGTGGGCCCCGCCGCCAGGGCGAGGGAGCTGCCGAGGAATCCGCGCCGGGCGAGCATGAGGTCGCTGCGGGAGAACTCGCTGAGCAGGGCGACGGTCTGAGGGCCGGCCCAGGGCAGGTCGACGCCCGCCACCGAGGGTGCCTGATGGGCGGCGCGCAGTCCGAGGTCCTCGACGGCGACCACGGTGCCGAAGCGCTCGGAGAAGAGCTCCGAGAGGATGCGCGGGATCGGTTCGCGGGGCTGCTCGCCGTCGAGCCAGCGGCGCACCCGGGAGGTGTCGGTGCTGATGTGGTGGGCGCCCATCTGGCGTGCCCGGCGGTTCACCTGCCGCGCGAGCTCCCCCTTCGACCAGCCGCTGCGCACGAACCACGAACCCAACCGCGCGTTGGAGCGCTTCCCGGCATCCGTCTCGCCTGCGCCGCTGCCACCCACTGGAACGCCCCCATCCCGCTGAAACCCGTCGCGCGAACCTCTATCAGAATGCCGTGCCTCGGTGCCTTCTGTACGCGCGTTGCGCACCGTCGAACAGATCATCGGATTGCCTGGGGCATACCCAGGGGCACATGCAATTGCAGGTTCGAGTACCCACGGTAATCCTACGATCACCGCTGCCGCGACGGTGATTGCTGAAACGCCACCATTCGCCACCCCTTCGGATGAACGCGCTCGGGGCGGACCGCGATTGACTTGACAGACCGCGATCAGCAGCAGGCGGAGTGAGGCGTTCTGGGGCGTGGGCGCCGCATCGCGCACCCCATGTACGCCACCCCGTGCGCCGCCGGTCCGGGGCGGCCGCGGATGCCTTCGGTGACTCCGGGTCGTAACCACCGGCGAGTCGGACCCGTTGGAGGGGGCATGGGCTTCACGATCGGCGGCATCCGGGAGATGCGCTCGGGCGGGCCGCGGCGCCGCCGCCGCGCGGGCGGGGCCACGGCGGTGGCCGAGTACACAGGGCTGTGGGGCTGGGCCGTGACGCCCGGCGCGCGGGCGGCCGCGGGCGTCTGCTCGTGCGGCGACCCCGCATGCGCGGCCCCCGGCGCCCATCCGCTGGGCTTCGCGTCGGAGGTCCCTCCCGGCGCCACCCTCGGCATGGCCGCGGACGCCTGGGCCGAGGTGCCGGGTGCGTCGGTGCTGCTCCCCGTAGGCCGGAGCTTCGACGTGCTCGACGCCCCCGAGACGGCCGGCCGTCGCGCGCTGGTGCGTATGGAACGGATGGGGCTGCCGCTGGGGCCGGTGGCGGTCACCCCGACGGGGCGCGCACAGTTCTTCGTGGCCCCCGGGGCCGCTGCCGGACTGCCCGGCCTGCTCTACCGGATGGGCTGGGACGACGCGGATCTGGACCTGCGGGCACTCGGAGCGGGTGCGTACATCACGGCGCCGCCCTCGGACCTCGGCGGCCTCGGTCCCGTCCGCTGGCTGCGGCCACCGGCGCCCGGGACGGCCGCCGCTCCCCCGCAGGCAAGGCTGCTGCTGGGCACCCTCGCCTACATATGTCACCGGTGGTGAGCGCCGAAGGGCGGTGAACCTCTCGGGTCCACCGCCCTTCGCCCGCGTGCCGCGCCTCGGTCAGTCGCCGATCAGAGCGTCGACGAAGGCGCCCGGCTCGAACGGGGCGAGGTCGTCCGGGCCCTCGCCGAGGCCGATGAGCTTCACCGGGACCCCCAGCTCGCGCTGAACGGCGATGACGATGCCGCCCTTGGCGGTGCCGTCCAGCTTGGTCAGGACGATGCCGGAGATGTCGACGACCTCGGCGAAGACCCGTGCCTGCACCAGCCCGTTCTGCCCGGTGGTGGCGTCCAGCACGAGCAGGATCTCGTCGAGCGGACCGTGCTTCTCCACGACGCGCTTGACCTTGCCGAGCTCGTCCATCAGGCCCGTCTTGGTGTGGAGCCGGCCCGCGGTGTCGATGAGGACCACGTCGGCGCCTTCGGCGATACCTTCCTTCACCGCGTCGAAGGCGATAGACGCGGGATCGCCGCCCTCGGGACCGCGCACCGTGCGCGCACCGACACGCTCGCCCCAGGTCTGGAGCTGGTCGGCCGCGGCGGCGCGGAAGGTGTCCGCGGCGCCGAGGACGACGCTGCGGCCGTCGGCGACGAGCACGCGGGCGAGCTTGCCCGTCGTGGTCGTCTTGCCGGTGCCGTTGACTCCGACGACCATGACGACGCCCGGGGTCTCGGCACCGCCCTCCGTCTTGACCTCGCGGTCGAGACCGGGACCGAGCAGGGTGATGAGCTCCTCGCGCAGGAGCGCGCGCAGCTCGTCGGGCGTACGGGTGCCGAGGACACGGACCCGCTCACGGAGCCGCTCCACCAGCTCCTGGGTGGGGGCCACTCCGACGTCGGCGGTGAGGAGGGTGTCCTCGATCTCCTCCCAGGTGTCCTCGTCGAGGTTGTCGCGGGACAGGAGCGTGAGCAGCCCCTTGCCCAGGGAGTTCTGCGAACGGGCGAGCCGGGTGCGCAGGCGGACCAGGCGGCCCGCGGTGGGCTCGGGTACTTCGAGCGCGGGGATCTCCGGCTCGAGGACCACCGGGGTGTCCTCGACGGGAGTCCCGGTGCCGGGAAGACCGACCTCCTCGATGGTGCGCCGCGCTTCGTCGCGCGGCGTCTCGGCTTCCTCGCCGACATGGGGTTCGGCGGGAGGAGTGATGGTCGGCGTGCTCGACGGTGCCGAGGGCGGCAGCTGCTTCTTCTTGCGGCTGCTGACCACGAGCCCGCTGATCAGGGCGACCGCGACCAGGGCGATGACTACAGCAAGGATGACGATTTCCATAACGTGTCCAGTATCGGCCACGGCTGTGGTCCGGGCGCGGTTCCGGAGGGCGGCAAGGGAGACCGTTAGAGCTGTATGCCACTTTTGGGGGTAAACGCACACTGCTGCCCGTGGAGAACCGCGGCCTGGATTCCGTCCCCGACGCCGAGCGCACCGGCCGGGTGCGCGACGCGCCACTGCCGCGCCCCGACGGACGCCGCCGGTTCCTGACACAGCCTCGGCGGCCCGGCCGCGTCCACCGCACGACGCTGCCCCGGGCAGCACGGGGGGCCAGACCGGGGCAGCGGGTCGAGGGGCGGGACAGTGGGGATCAGCCCATCTCCTCCAGCGTCTTGCCCTTGGTCTCCTTCACGAACTTGAGCACGAAGGGGATCGAGAGCACGGCGAAGCAGGCGTAGATGATGTAGGTGCCCGAGAGATTCCAGTCGGCCAGGCTCGGGAAGCTCGCGGTGATCGCCCAGTTGGCGATCCACTGCGCGGACGCGGCGACACCCAGGGCAGCGGCCCGGATCCGGTTCGGGAACATCTCACCGAGGAAGACCCAGACCACGACACCCCACGAGAGTGCGAAGAAGAGCACGAAGACGTGCGCGGCAATCAGGGCGACGGTGCCCTCGGTGTTCGGCAGCTTGCCGTCCACCAGATCCGCGGAGAAGGCCCAGGCCTCGAACGCCAGCGCGACGGCCATGCCCGTGGATCCGACGAGCGCGAGCGGCCTGCGGCCGACCCGGTCCACGAGGATCATGGCGATCACGGTGCCGATGATGTTGATGATGGACGTGGTGAACGAGTAGAAGAAGGAGTCGGTCGGGTCGATGCCGACGGACTGCCAGAGCGTCGCCGAGTAGTAGAAGGCGACGTTGATGCCGACGAGCTGCTGGAAGACCGAGAGACCGACACCGACCCAGACGATCGGCAGGAAGCCGAAGCGGCTCCCGAGCAGGTCGCTGAACTTGGACTTGTGCTCGCGGCGCATCGCCGTCTCGATCTCGTTCACGCGCGCGTCAAGGTCGGTGTTCTTGCCCTCGACCTCTTCGAGGATCTTCCGGGCGCGGTCCTTCTTGCCGACGGAGATCAGGAAGCGCGGCGACTCGGGGATGGCGAAGGACAGCAGCCCGTAGAGGATCGCCGGGACGACCATCACACCGAGCATCCACTGCCACGCCTCGAGGCCGGCGATCTCGCCCCGCTGGTCGCCGTCGGCGATCTGCAGGATGCCGTAGTTCACCAGCTGCGAGATGGCGATGCCGATGACGATGGCGGCCTGCTGGAACGAGCCGAGGCGGCCGCGGTAGGCGGGCGGAGAGACCTCGGCGATGTAGGCCGGGCCGATGACCGAGGCCATACCGATCGCGAAGCCGCCGATGATCCGCCACATTGCCAGATCCCAGAGGGCGAACGGCAGTGCGGAGCCGACGGCGCTGACGGTGAACAGCACCGAGGCGATCTGCATGCACCGGATACGGCCGATGCGGTCGGCGATGCGTCCCGCGGTGGCCGCACCGATCGCACAGCCGATCAGGGCGATCGCGATGACCTGTGCGAGTGTGCCCGACCCGATGTCGTAGCGGCTGCGGATGGCCTCGACCGCGCCGTTGATGACGGAACTGTCGTAGCCGAAGAGGAAGCCGCCCATCGCTGCGGCTGCCGTGATGAAGATGACATGGCCGAGATGCTCCGGGTGGGCGTCCCTGGCTCCGGACTCCGGTCCGCGCGCTGTGCTGGTCACATGAACTCCTGTTACCTGGCCGCAACGTCAGGTGTGGGGGTGAGCCCTCTTAGTGGCGCACAACACTCCGCCGACCACCACTTGAAGGCAAAAACGACATCAATGAAGCTATGTATTCAAGTCCTGAAGTCAAAGTGCACCTTCGACGCAGGCGTGGCTCACGCCTGCCCAGGAATTGCTACATCACACTGTGAAGTGTTGAAGATCAGGTAAAGACAGTCTGGCTCTCCGTCAGGCCGGCCGGCGCGCCTCCCGGCGAATCCGCTGGCTAATCACCTTCGATACCCCGTCACCCTGCATCGAGACGCCGTACAGCGCGTCGGCGACCTCCATCGTCCGCTTCTGATGCGTGATCACGATGAGCTGGGAGCTCTCCTGGAGCTCCTCCATGATCCGGATCAGCCGCTGCAGATTGGTGTCGTCCAGCGCCGCCTCGACCTCGTCCATGACATAGAACGGGCTCGGCCTGGCCTTGAAGATGGAGACCAGCAGGGCAACGGCCGTAAGGGATCTCTCGCCTCCGGACAGCAGTGAGAGGCGCTTGACCTTCTTGCCCGGCGGCCGGGCCTCAACGTCGAGGCCGGTCGTCAGCATGTTGTCCGGGTCGGTGAGGACGAGCCGCCCCTCGCCCCCGGGGAAGAGCCGGGCGAAGACGCCCTCGAACTCACGGGCCGTGTCACGGAACGCCTCGGTGAAGACCTGCTCGACCCGCTCGTCGACCTCCCTGATGACCTGCATCAGATCCGCCCGGGTCTTCTTCAGGTCTTCGAGCTGCTCGGAGAGGAACTTGTGCCGCTCCTCCAGGGCCGAGAACTCCTCCAGGGCGAGCGGATTCACCTTCCCGAGTTGCTGATACGCCCGTTCGGCCGCCTTCAGCCGCTTCTCCTGTTCGGCCCTGTCGAAGGGCTTCGGGTGGTTGCGCGGGTGCCCGGCGTCGGCCGGGAGCTCCTCCCCCTCGGTGGCGGGCGACGGCGGCACCAGTTGTTCCGGTCCGTACTCGGCGGCCAGGGCCGCCGGCTCGACACCGAAATCCTCCAGCGCCTTCGCCTCGACCTGCTCCATGCGCAGTCGCTTCTCGGCTCCGAGCACCTCACCCCGGTGCACCGAGTCGGTGAGACGGTCGAGTTCGCTCTTGAGGTCACGGCCCCGGGCCCGCTCCGCGGCGAGCTCCCGCTCACGCTCGGCCTTCGCCGCCTCGGCCCGGGTCCGCTCCTCGTCCGCCCGTAGGACCGAGACCTCCACATGGGCGAGCAGTTGCCGGGCCCCCGAAGCCACCGCCCGGGCCACCGCGGCCTCGTGGCGCAGCCGGGCACGGCGCTGCTCGGCGCGGGCGCGCGCCTCCCGCTCGGCGCGGGCCCCCCGGTCCAGAGCATCCGCCCGGCCGGCCAGAGCCTTGACCCGCTCCTCGTGAGTACGGGCCTGGAGGCGCGCCTCCATCTCGGTCTGACGCGCGTTGGCACCGTCGGCGGCGAGCCGGTCCCGTACGGATGTGTCCGGCTCCTCCTCGACGGGAGTCTCCTCGGCCACCAGCAGCCGCTCCGCCAGTTCCTCGGCCTCCTCGGTGGCCCGTTCCAGCGCCTCCTGCGCCCGGTGCGCGGCGGCCGTCGTACGCTCGGCCTCCCCCACGGCCCCGCGTGCCTGCCCGGCCAGCCGTCCCAGCTGCTGCGCCACCCCCGACTTCTCGCGTTCGGCGGCCCTGCGCCGCTCCCCCAGCTCCTCCACCAGGGCGGCAGCGTCACCTCGACTCGCGGCCACGGCACGCTGCGCCGAGGCGAGTTCCCCGCACCGCACCTCGAGCTCGGCCAGTTCGGCGGCCGCCTCGTCGACGGAGGCCTGCACCTCCAGCAGGCTGGGCGCACCGGCGGAGCCGCCGTGCGCGAAGTGGGCACCCAGGACGTCGCCCTCGGCGGTGACCGCGGTCAGACCGGGATGGGCGGCCACCAGTTCCTCAGCGTCCTCCAGGGTCCCGACGACGACCATGTCGCGCACCAGCCGCCGTACGCGGCCGAGCAGTTCGGCGGGCCCCCGCAGCAGGCCGGCCACCGGGGGCGCGGGACTGTCCCCGGTGGCGACGCCGGCCGGTGACTGCGCGGGCTGTCCGGCGGGCACCGGGGCGGCATGATCCGTCCCGGACGACTGCCCGGGCACCTGACGGCCCGCGGCGGCGGTGGCCGCCGGCCCCTGCGGTTGCTCCGCCCCCTGCGCGGGCACCAGACCCGGGCCTGCACCGCCAGGCACCAGCGCCGCACGGCCCGCGTCCTGCTTGCGCAGCAGGCGGATCGCCTCCGCCGCTGTGGCCGGGTCCGTCACCGCGATCGCGTCGGCAGCCGCGCCCAGCGCAGCCGCCACGGCGACCTCGTGTCCCGGGACCACGGTGACCAGCTCGGCCAGGGGTCCGAGCAGGCCCGGCAGCCTGTCGCCCGAGCCGAGCAGCACCCCGGTGCCGTCCTTGCGGCGGAGCCCCAGCGACAGGGCGTCGTGCCGGGCGGAGACGGCCGCACGGCTGCGCTCCGCGGCGGTGACCGTCTCGCGCGCCGTGCCGAGTGCCGCCTCCGCCGCCGCGAGTTGCCCCTTGGCCTCCTCGTGCCGCTCCGCCAGCTCGGCTTCGCCCGCGTCCATGCCCTCGACCTCGGCCCTGAGCTGTTCGTACTCCTCCTGCGCCGCCACCGCCCGCTCCTGCGCCTCGTCGCGTGAGGCTGCCAGCCGGTCGATCTCCGCCTGCGCCGAACCCGCCCGGCCGCGGGCGGCATTGACCTGCCCGGTCAGCCGCGCCAGCCCTTCGCGCCGGTCGGCGATCGCGCGGGCCGCGTCCCGCAGCCTGCGCTCCTCGGCGGCCAGCTGCCGCTCCAGTTCGGACCGGTGCGCGGTGGTGTCCTCCAGCGCGTGCTCCGCCGCTTCGAGGGACGCCTCAAGCTCGGCCTCCTGCTCACGGATCCGCGCGGCCTCACGTTCCATGTCCTGCGGATCGCGCCCGCGCCGCTCCTCCTCCGGCGCACCGGTGGCGCTCGTCACCCGCGCCTCGGCGAGCGAGATCGTGCCCCGTACCCGCTCGGCCAGCTGGGAGAGTTCGTACCAGGTCCGCTGGGCCCGCTGCAGCCGCGGTGCCAGCCGCCGGACCTCGTCCTCCAGGTCCGCCTCGCGGGCGAGCGCGGCCTTGAGTTCGGCCTCGGTGCTCTCCTTGCGCCGTTTGAGCGCGGCCTCGTCGGCGATCTCACCCGCCAGCGCCTCCCGCAGTCCCACCAGGTCGTCGGCGAGGAGCCGCAGCCTGGCGTCGCGGAGGTCGGCCTGGATGACGGCGGCCCTGCGGGCGACGGCCGCCTGCCGCCCCAGCGGTTTGAGCTGGCGCCGCAGTTCGTCGTTGAGGTCCTGGACGCGGGCGAGGTTGGCCCCCATCGCCTCGAGTTTCCGGGCCGCCTTCTCCTTGCGCTTGCGGTGCTTGAGCACCCCCGCTGCCTCTTCGATGAAAGCGCGGCGTCCGGTCGGGTCGGCGTGCAGGACGGAGTCCAGCCGGCCCTGACCGACGATGACGTGCATCTCGCGGCCGATACCGGAGTCGGAGAGGAGTTCCTGGATGTCGAGGAGCCGACAGGTGTCGCCATTGATCTGGTATTCGCTGCCGCCGTTGCGGAACATGATCCGCGTGATCGTCACTTCCGCGTACTCGATGGGAAGCGCGCCGTCGGAATTGTCGATGGTCAGCGACACTTCGGCACGGCCGAGCGGTGGTCTGCCGGTGGTACCGGCGAAGATCACGTCTTCCATCTTGCCGCCGCGCAGGGATTTGGCGCCCTGCTCACCCATGACCCAGGAGAGCGCGTCCACCACATTGGATTTGCCCGATCCATTGGGGCCGACGACACACGTGATCCCCGGTTCGAACCGAAGGGTAGTGGCGGACGCGAATGATTTGAAACCACGCAGGGTCAGGGCCTTGAGGTGCACGCCGCCGGACTCTACCTTTCACTCTCGGTTTCGCTGATGAAGGTGCAGGGCACATCAGACGTTAAGCGAGAGAGAGGGACCGGGGGCGGGCCGGAGGAAAGAAAGAAGGGACGCCGAAGCGTCCCTTGTATGTCCTGCGCGACACGGCTCATGCGGTTTCCGCGCACAGCCTTGATCGACGGATCGCCGATGGACCGGGTTCCGGGTGATGCCCGGCGGCCCAGGACAGCGATCCGCGACGAAGACATTTCATGGTTGGTCCCGAGCAGCTGGCACTTTTGGCCCGACCGGCCCCGACAGGGCCTTGGGGGGTCAGGTCAGCGCGGGCTCCGCCTGGGGTACGTCGATGTCGATGCTGTCGAGCAGCGACTCCTGGTGGTGGGCGGCGGCGTTCAGCGCGTCGTTCTCGTCCTGGATCCGTACGAGCTCGGATTCCAGGTCCTGGACGCGCTTTTGAAGCCGTCGCATCTCGGCGAGGAGTCGCGGGTCGGAACCGCCGACGTAACCGAGAAGCGCCTTTGCCATGATGGATGGTCCTCCACACTGAGTGACCGACCGAATGCGGTGTGGGTCGTGGAAATCGCACCCGCGGTGTTCGGCAGTGCTGTGTATCCACTGCTGTTCTGCTGTCACCAGCTCTGCCGAACAGCTGAGGTGCGCGGGGTTTTCAGAGTCTCACCAAAAAGTTTGACGGTCAACACGATCACACGCCGATGACCGGGCGTCCCGGGGGCGCGCGGCTTGTCGATCATGCGGCGCGACTCTCCTGCGGGCACCCGAGGGGCGTGAAGATCTTCGTCAAAGCCGCAGCCTGGCATGACATCCACTTCTTGGCAACCATGCTCCGCCGCCCGGCCCTTTCGCAGGTCATTTCGGGTGCGAGGCTCTATCGGCCCTCCCGGTCACAGCCGGCGTCCTCGCGAACACGGAACGGATCCGGGTCCTTCCCCCGGGCGAGCAGTCAGCGGATCGCGAATCCCTCATATCCGCCGCGAGGCGTGTCCCAGATCTCAGTGACTCCGTCCACGTGTCCGGGTGTGTCGTCGGAGCCGAGCCAGTCGAGCAGGCGGTGGCAATTCTCACGCGGCCCTTCCGCCACAACCTGCACCCGGCCGTCGTCGAGATTGAGGGCGAAGCCGGTGAGCCCGCCGATCTCCAAAGCATTTGCCCTGGTGAACCAGCGAAACCCTACTTGCTGTACTCGGCCGCGTACCCATACGACGAGACGCGCATCTGTGTTCATGCCCGAACGCTAACGGGCCAATTGCACGAGGAGCACGGCACCCCAATCCGCCATGGCGTAAGGTCCCCTCGCAATGACTCACCCGAACGGGTGAGTTTGATCAAGAATACGGTGACGTCGCAACGACGCCCGGAGCACGAGGAAGGCACAGCGCATGGGACGCCATCGACGCGCAGGCGCAGCCCCCGCCGCTGAGCAGCACGCGGCAGAAGCGGCGGGCGGGGCCCGGAGTGCACGCCGGAGGAAGCGGGTGCGACGGCCCGTACGCGCCGGACTGCTCGGAGTCTCGGCGGCCGTGGCCGTCGGCGCCGTCGCCGTCGCCTCCGGCCTTGTGCCCGGCGGCGGCACCTACAGCGTCAGCGGCGGACCGGCCGCGGACCAGGTCCGCTCGGGCGGTGGCCCGGACCTGCTGACCCAGGGCGACGCGTCGGCCGAGCCGACCGGCGGGGCCTCCGCATCGGCCGGGGCGGGCAGCAGCGCCGACCCTTCGGCCGCACCGTCGACGTCCCCCTCCGCCACCCCGAGCGAGAAGCCGAGCGACAAGCCCTCGGCGAGCGCGTCGAAGCGGGCGGCCAAGACTCCGGAGAGGACGAAGGCTCCAGCATCGAAGAGCAGGTCGTCCCGCCCCGCCACCAAGGCCCTCACCGCAACGAAGACCCCGTCGGCTGCCCCGACCCGTACGGCCACGGCACCGTCGAGCCCCGCCTCCACCTCCGCGCAGGCCGCGGTACTCGCCCTGGTCAACGAGGAGCGGGCGAAGGTCGGCTGCAGCCCGGTGACCAGGAGCGCGCCGCTGACCGCGCTCGCCCAGGACTTCAGCGAGGACATGGCCGCGCGGGACTTCTTCGGCCATACCGACCCGGACGGGGCCACCCCCTGGGACCGCGCCGCGGCAGCCGGGGTCGAGGGTCTCGGCGGCGAGAACATCGCGCGGGGCCAAGCCGACGCGCAGGCAGTGATGGATGCCTGGATGAGCAGCGACGGCCACCGCGCGAACATTCTCAACTGCGACTACACGACGCTCGGCGTCGGTGTGCACCTCGGTGCCGGCGGCCCTTGGTGGACACAGGACTTCGGCTTCTGATCCGAGTCCGCGCACAGCGGGACCACGTGCGCGCCCGCCCCTGTGGCCTGCGGGGGCGGGCGCAGCGAGATCATCGAGGCCCGGGACCGGTACGACGCGGCGCGAGGGGTCTGAATCCCGCCGCTCGCCCGGGAAATCCACGGCCCACGGTGGCTCAGACCCGCGGCGGGCGCTGGCAGCGGGGACAGAAGTAGCTTGAGCGGTTCATCCACGGCCTGCGGCGGATCGGCGTCCCGCACCGGTGGCAGGGTTCCTCCTCGCGTCCGTACGCGTCCAGTGACCGGTCGAAGTAGCCGGACTGGCCGTTCACGTTGACGTAGAGACTGTCGAAGCTGGTCCCGCCCTGCGCCAGGGCCTCCCGCATCACATCGCGGACATGGCCGAGCAGCTCCGCCGTCCTCGGCCGGGTCAGGGTCGCCGTCGGCCGCTCGTAGTGGAGCCGGCTGCGCCAGAGCGCCTCGTCGGCGTAGATGTTGCCGACCCCGCTGATCAGGGACTGGTCGAGCAGTGCCCGCTTGACCGTCGTGCGGCGCAGGCGCAGTGCCGCGTGGAAGGCCGTGTCGTCGAAGGCCGGGTCGAGAGGGTCCCGGGCGATGTGCGCGATGACGTCGGGCAGCCCGTCCGGGGTGTTCCCGTGGAGCGACAGCCCACCGAAGGTCCGCTGGTCGACGAAGCGCAGCTCGGTGCCGAGGTCGTCGTCGAAGCCGATGCGGATCCGCAGGTGCTTCTCGTCCGCCGCCTCGGTGGGCTGCACGAGGAGCTGACCGCTCATGCCGAGGTGGCCGAGCATCGACGAGTCCGCCTCGTCGAGAGGGACCCAGAGGTATTTCCCACGTCGCAGCGCCGTGCCGAAACGCAGACCGCGGAGCCGCGCGGAGAAATCGGCTCCGCCCGCGAGGTGCCGGCGGACCGCACGCGGATGCAGCACCTCGACGTCCTCGACGGTTCGACCGGACACCCAGCGCTCCAGACCGCGCCGTACGACTTCGACCTCGGGCAGTTCAGGCACGGCGGGCACTCCTTCGCGGGGAACGGGACAGCGAAAACCCCCCGGTGCACATGGCACCGAGGGGCTCCCGGACGGGTCAGGCCGGAGCGGCGTCCGAATGCGGCGACGGGTCGGCAGGGGTGTCGGCGACCCCTCCGTCGGCAGCCGCCTTCGCCGCTGCCTCCCGTGCTTCCGCGGCGGCGCTGATCTCGCGCCAGGCGGACTCCGCCGCCTGCTGCTCCGCTTCCTTCTTGCTACGGCCGGTGCCGGTGCCGTACGAGACACCACCGACGCGAGCAGCAGCAGTGAAGGTCTTCTCGTGATCGGGGCCGGTCTCCGTGACGAGGTACTCGGGGACGCCGAGGCTCTCGCTCGCGGTGAGCTCCTGGAGACTGGTCTTCCAGTCCAGGCCGGCTCCGAGGCTCGAGGACCTGTCGATCAGCGGGTCGAAGAGCCGGTGTACCAGCTCCGAGGCCGCGCCGAGGCCCTGGTCGATATAGACGGCGCCGATCACCGCTTCGAGGGTGTCGGCGAGGATGGAAGCCTTGTCCCGGCCACCCGTGCCCTCTTCACCGCGGCCGAGCCGGATGAAGGAGCCGAGTTCGAGGCCGCGGCCCACTTCCGCAAGTGCACGCGAGTTGACCACCGCGGCCCGCAACTTGGCCAACTGGCCTTCGGGCAGATCGGGGTGGGTGCGGTACAGCGTGTCCGTGACCACCAGGCCGAGCACGGAATCCCCGAGGAACTCCAGCCGCTCGTTGGTGGGCAGACCGCCGTTCTCGTATGCGTACGAGCGATGGGTCAGCGCACGCACCAGAAGGGCGGACTCGAGGTGATACCCGAGCCGCCCTTCCAGAAGCGTGTGGGACGAGGCTGTGTTGATGTTGTCTGCCTGCTTCTTGGCGCTGGACAACTCAGACATCGGGCCTCTCACCAGCCGCTCAGACCTCGAGGACCTGGCGCTTGTTGTAGGTGCCGCAGCTCGGGCACGCAATGTGCTGGAGCTTCGGCTCCTGGCAACGCTCGCACGAAACCAGGGTGGGGACCGCAGCCTTCCACTGCGACCGGCGGTGGCGCGTGTTGCTGCGCGACATCTTCCGCTTCGGAACAGCCACGGCTACTTCTCCTGCTTCTCGTCGACGCCAGGTTCGGCGCCGCCCATGTTGTCCTTCTCGCCGTCCTGAACGGTCTCGGCGAGTCCTTGCAGTGCCGCCCAACGCATGTCGACGGCATCGTGGTGGTGGCCCGGATTCTCGTCCAGCCTGACTCCGCATTCGGAGCACAGACCGGCACAGGACTCCTTGCACACCGGCTGCAGCGGCAGTGCGAGCACCACCGCGTCACGCAGCACAGACTCGAGGTCGAACAGGCCGTCCTCGAGGAAGAACCTGTCCTCGTCGTCCTCGGCGTCGTCGACCGGGTCCGCGGTCCTGCTGCGGTTCCGGTCATCGGCGTCAGGGTACGAGAACATCTCCTGGAAGTCCGCTTCGACCTCGAAGGCCAGCGGCTCCAGACACCTTACGCACTCCCCCTCGGCCGTCGCACGGGCGGTGCCTGTGACGAGCACCCCTTCCATGACCGATTCGAGGCGGAGGTCCAGCGCCACCGGCGCCTTCTCCGGCACGCCGACGACCCCGTCGATACCTAGGTCCTTCGGTGCTTCCGCCGTGCGGGTCAGCCGCTTCTGGGTACCCGGACGCCGGCCCAGCTCGCGCGTATCGAACACGAGAGGGCTGCGGTGGTCGAGGTGGCCGTTCAGGGCTTTTCCTGCTTTCGAGATCATGTGCGTGGTGCGGTTCGGGAGGGCCACCCCTCTCCGGACGGAAAGAGGGCAGCCTGGATCGCGGACATACGCGCGACCGAACAGCCAGGATACTGGACGTACCGCCCAGCTCCCAATCCGGTCCGGTCCACCCCCTCAGTGGCCCTGTTCGTACCGGCGCAGCTGCTCCAGGTCGATCATGCTCGTGTCGAAGAGGCTGGTCTCGTCCAGCTCGCTCTCGCCCTGCTGCGCGGGCACCTGGCCCTGCTGGGGCCAGTACTCCTGCTGCTGGTTCGGGTCGTACGCCTGCTGGTACGCGTACGGGTCGGGCTGCTGCTGATAGCCGTAGCCGTCCTGGGGCTGCTGCTGGTCCTGGTAGCCGTACGTCTGCGCGTACTGCGGCTCGGATCCGGCCTGGGCGGGAAAGCCCGTCTGCGCGGGGTCCTGGTAGCCGGTCACCGGCGCGTAGTCCGGCTGGACCGGCTCCGCGTAGGACGGCTGGACGGGCTCCGCGTAGGACGGCTGGACGGGCTCCGCGTAGGACGGCTGCCGCGGCAGCTGCTGCGGCTCGGGGGTGGCGAGTTCCGCGAGGCCCGCCCAGTGGTCCTCGTCGCTGGTGTGCTGTCCGCCACCCGCGGCGTCCTGGGCGGCCATGTGCGCGCCGAGGTCGTCGGTGGCGACCCGGCCGTGCAGCTTCTGCCTGCCCCGGCCGACGGCTTCCAGCGTCTTGGCGAGCACCGCCTCGAACGCACCGAGCTTGGTGTCCACGTAGTCGTCCGCGCGCCGCCTGAGCGTCTCGGGGTCGGCGCTGCGCTCGGGGGCCTCGGCGAAGTCGGGGTCCTGGTAGCCCTGCTCGTCGAGGCCCTCGCCGCGCCCGAGGAGTTTCTCCCGGCCCCGGTCCACGGAGCCGATGGTCTTGGTGAGGACGACCTCGAAGTTGGCGAGCTTGCTGTCGACGTATTCGTCTGCCTCCGCGCGGACCTCGTCGGCCTCCCTGCGGGCCTCGGACAGGATCCGGTCGGCCTCCGCCTGGGAACGCTGGGCCACCTCCGTGCCCGAGATCAGCGAACCGCGCTCGGCGTGGGCGGACTCGATGATCCGGTCGGCCTCCTGCCGGGCCTGTTCCACGAGCTGCTCGCGGCCGCCGATGAGCTCCTGGGCGTGGGCGAGCGAGCCGGGAAGCGCCTCGCGCACCTCCTCCAGCAGCGCGAGCAGCTCGGCCCGGTTGACCACGCAGGACGCCGACATGGGCATGGACCGGGCGTTCCCGACCGTTTCGACGATCTCGTCGAGCTTCTTCTGCACGTCCACCGTGTGCTCGCCACTCTCTGCCGCTGTTGGAGACGGACGGGACGACTGTAAGGCCAGTCGCCTCCCGTCCGACACCTGGTGACGGTCGGTCAGCGCATCACTTCACGCCGAGCCGCTCCACGAGCGCACGGTGGACCGTGGGAGGCAGCAGGTGGGCCACGTCGCCGCCCCAGGTGGCGACCTCCTTGACCAGGGAGGACGACAGGAAGCTGTAGGTCGGGTTGGTCGGCACGAAGAGCGTCTCGACCCCGGAGAGGCCGTTGTTCATCTGGGCCATCTGCAGCTCGTAGTCGAAGTCGCTGACGGCTCGCAGGCCCTTCACGATGGCGGGGATGTCGCGCTGCTTGCAGAAGTCGACCAGCAGGCCGTGGAAGGACTCGACCTGGACGTTGCCGAAGTCAGCCGTGACCTCGCGGATCATCTCGATCCGCTCGTCGACCGTGAACAGACCCTTCTTGGACTGGTTGATCATCACGGCGACGTGCACGACGTCGTACAGCTTCGAGGCTCGACCGATGATGTCGAGATGTCCGTTGGTGATGGGGTCGAACGACCCCGGACAGACGGCGCGGCGCAACGTGGTTCCCTCGCTCTCCGGTGCGGTCATCGTGCGTCTTCGCACGTAGAGGCGGCGCGACCGTACCAAAGCGTGGCCTCGCCGTAGCGGCGGGCCCGTAGCGGCTCGAAACCGTCGGGCCAGCCGAATTCGCCGCCTCTCGTGCTCCGTTCCACCGTGACGAGGGCATCGCCCGTGAGCCAGCCCTGAGTGCGGAGTGTGAGCAGGATCTCCCGGAGATCGTCGTCGGTGACGGCGTACGGCGGGTCGAGGAACACCACGTCGTACGGCTCCGAGGGCGCGGGCCCCGTGACGATCTGTTCCGCCCGCCCGGCACGGAACTCCGCGCCGGGCAGACCGAGCGTCCGGATGTTCTCGCGGACGGTACGCGCCGCCTTGGCGTCGGCCTCCACGAGCAGCGCATGGGCGGCTCCGCGGGAGAGGGCCTCCAGGCCCACGGCGCCGGAGCCGGCGTACAGGTCCGCGAGGCGGATGCCGTCGAGGGTGCCGAGGAGCGCCGCCCAGGTGGAGAACAGGCCCTCGCGCGCACGGTCGGACGTGGGGCGGGTGCCGGTGCCTGGCGGGACGGCCAGGCGGCGTCCGCCGGCCGAGCCGGCGATCACGCGGGTCATGGGTGTCTGGTCCTCGGGTCGCGGGCGGCACACAGGACGGGACGTGTGCCGTGCTCTCCACGATATGGCGTCCCCGGATTTCCGCCCGGTCACCCCCGTCACCCCTTGTCGAGGTACTGCTCCCGGTCCTTGTCCAGCAGCGCGTCCAGCGCGATGCGCAGTTCGGGCAGCCGGTCGAGCTCCGGGTCGTCCGCGACGACCCTCACCGCCTCCTCGCGGGCCGCCGCGATGACCTCCTCGTCGTCGATGACGCTGAGCACCCGCAGGGAGGACCGGACGCCGGACTGGGCCTGGCCAAGGACGTCGCCCTCGCGCCGCTGCTCGAGGTCGATCCGGGAGAGCTCGAAGCCGTCGAGGGTCGCGGCGACCGCGGAGAGCCTGGCCCGGGCGGGGCTCGCCTCGTGGGCCTCGCTGACCAGCAGGCAGAGGCCGGGGGCGCTGCCCCGGCCGACGCGGCCCCGGAGCTGGTGCAGCTGGGACACCCCGAAGCGGTCGGCGTCCATGATCACCATGGCGGTGGCGTTGGGGACGTTCACCCCGACCTCGATGACCGTGGTGGCGACGAGGACGTCGACCTGGCCGGCGGCGAAGCGCCGCATGACGTCGTCCTTGTCGTCGGGCGGCATCCTGCCGTGGAGGACCTCGATGCGCAGACCGCTCAGCGGGCCCCTGGCGAGCTGTGCGGCGATGTCCAGCACGGCGAGCGGCGGCCGCTTCTCGGCGTCGTCCTCGGGGGCGGCCTGCTTCTTGCCCGCCTTTCCCTTCTTCTCGGCCGCCTCGTCCGCGTCGTCGCCGATGCGGGGGCAGACGACGTACGCCTGGTGGCCGTTCCCGACCTCCTCGCGGACCCGTTCCCAGGCGCGGTCCAGGAAGTGGGGCTTGTCCTTGGCGGGGACGACGTGACTGGCGATCGGGGAGCGTCCGGCCGGGAGCTGGTCGAGTACGGAGGTCTCCAGGTCGCCGAAGACGGTCATCGCGACCGTGCGCGGAATGGGTGTGGCCGTCATGACGAGGAGGTGCGGGGGCTGCTTGCCCTTGGATCGCAGGGCGTCGCGCTGCTCCACCCCGAACCGGTGCTGCTCGTCCACGACGACCAGGCCGAGGTCGTGGAACTTGACCTTGTCCTCGATCAGCGCGTGCGTGCCGATGACCAGCCCCGCCTCGCCCGTGACCAGGTCGAGCAGCGCCTGCCGGCGGGCCGCGGTGCCCATGGACCCGGTGAGCAGGACGACCTTGGTGCCCAGGTCGGAGCCGCCCAGCATCCCTCCTTCCGCGAGCTCGCCCATCATCTCGGTGATCGACCGGTGGTGCTGCTGGGCGAGCACCTCCGTGGGGGCGAGCATCGCGGCCTGGCCGCCCGCGTCGACGACCCGGAGCATGGCCCGCAGCGCGACAAGCGTCTTGCCGGAGCCGACCTCGCCCTGGAGCAGGCGGTGCATCGGGTGTTCCGTCGCCAGGTCGCCGAAGATCTCCTCGGTGACCTTCTGCTGTCCTTCGGTGAGGGTGAAGGGGAGCGTGGCGTCGAAGGCGTCGAGCACCCCGTCGGGGACGGGCTTCCTGGCCACCGCGGGAAGCTGGGTGTCGGCGTACCTGCGGCGGGCGAGGGCGACCTGGAGGACGAAGGCCTCGTCCCAGCGCAGCCGGTCGCGCGCGGCCGCGACGTCCGCCCTGGTCTGCGGACGGTGGATCCTGAGCAGCGCCTCGGGGAGCGGGACGAAACCCCGCCCCTCGCGCAGCGCGAGGGGCAGCGGATCGACGGCCTCCTGCGCGCTGGGCAGGACGGTGTCGACGGCCTTGGCGATCCGCCAGGAGTCGAGTTGCTTGCAGGCGGGGTAGATCGGCAGCAGCCGGCCCGCGAAGGCGTCGACGGCCTCGGCCACGTCGGCCTCCTCGTCGCCGTCCTGCACGTCCAGGAGCTGGTACGTGGGATGGGCGAGCTGCATCTTGCGGTTGAACACGGAGGCCTTGCCCGCGAACATCGCGCGCCGCCCGGGCAGCAGCTCCTTGTGGGGTTTGTGGACGCCATGCCCGAAGAAGACGAGCTGGAGCCTGCCGCTGCCGTCGGTGAGGGTGACTTCGAGCCGCTTGCCCCGGCCGTTGTTGAACATCATGATCCGCGCGTCGGCGACCTGGGCGACGACCGTGACGTGCTCGTCCAGCGGGAGGTCCGTGAGCGCCGTGAGCCGGCCCCGCTCCTCGTACCGTCGCGGATAGTGGTGGAGCAGGTCACCGACCGTGTGCAGGTCGAGGTGTTCGGCCATCACCTTCGCGGTGGCTCCGCCGAGCAGCTTCTTCAGGGGTTCATCGAAAGCGGACACGCGGTCCATTGCACACCACGGCACTGACAGATGTCGCCGGGCGCGGCGCGGGGCGCAGCGTCACTCGACGCCGATCAGCAGGGGCGCGGTCTGGTGGCCGCCCCGGTAGACGACGGTGTCGACGGCCAGGTAGCCCTCGCGCACGTACGCGCTCAGGGCGTCGGCGAGGGTGTCGGGGACGTCCTCCCCCAGGACCAGGGTGACGAGTTCACCGCCTGCCGACAGCATCCGGTCGAGGACGGTGCGGGCGGTGCCGGGCACGTCCTCGCCGATGACGGCGACGTCCCCGTCGATCAGCCCGAGGATGTCGCCGGCCTGGCAGATCCCCGCCATCGTCCACGACTGGTGCTCGGCCACGGCCAGTTCGGCGTACCGGGTGGCACCGGCCGCCGCGGTCATGGCGACCACGTCCTCGTCGAAGCCGCGGCCCGGTTCGTGGACGGCGAGGGCGGCGATCCCCTGGACGGCGGCGCGGGTGGGGACCAGGGCGACGCGGATGCCCTCGGTCCTCGCCTGTTCGGCGGCGGCGGCCGCCGTGTGGCGCAGCTGGGCGTCGTTGGGCAGCAGGACCACCTCGCGGGCGTGGGCCCGGCGGATCGCGTCGACCAGTTCGCCGCTGGCGGGCGGCTCGCCGGGGCGGGCCAGCACGGTCGTCGCCCCGGCCTCGGTGCAGAGGCCGGAGAGTCCGTCGCCGGGAACGACGAGGACCACCGCGCGCTGGGCGGGTTCGCGGTGGGCGCGGACCCGGCCTGCGGCGAAGTGCGTGATCCGGATCCGGTAGGGCCGGCCGGCCTCGACGCCGGCCTCCACGGCCGCCCCGGCGTCGTCGACGTGGACGTGGACGTTCCACAGTCCGTCGCCGCCGACCACGACGAGCGAGTCCCCGAGGTCGTCCAGCCGGCTCCGCAGCCTGGCCACGGCGTCGTCGGTCGCCTCAAGCAGGTAGATGACCTCGAAGGCGGGGCCGCCTGCCGGGTCCGTCTCCGCACATTCCCCGGTAAGCGGCAGCACGTCCGGGGGCGCCGGCCGGACGCTGCGCTCCGGGGCCCGTCCGCAGACGGCTTCCAGCAGGGCACCGAGCACGGCGACCAGGCCCTGTCCGCCCGCGTCCACGACACCCGCGCGTCCGAGGACGGCCAACTGGCCGGGGGTGGCGGCCAGGGCCGCGACGGCGCCTTTGTACGCCGCGTCGAGCACGTCCCCCAGACCCGCGCCGGCCGACGCGGCCCCGGCCGCCTCGGCGGCGGCGGTGGCGACGGTGAGCACCGTGCCCTCGACGGGATGGGCGACGGCCTTGCGCGCCGCGGCGGCGGCCTCCGCCAGGGCGGCCCGCAGGTGAGGTGCGTCACCCGCCTCGGCCAGCACTCCGGCCATACCGCGCAGCAACTGGGCCAGGATGGTGCCGGAGTTCCCACGGGCGCCGATGAGCGCGCCGTGCGCCATGGCCCGCACGGCGTCGGCGGGGGCGGGGAGTGTGGAACCCGTCTCATGGGCGGCGAACACCGCCTCGACCGCCGCCGTCGCCGACTCGACGGTCAGGTACAGGTTGGTGCCCGTGTCCCCGTCGGCGACGGGGTAGACGTTGATGGCGTCGATCGCCGCACGCTCGCGGCCCAGGGCCTCCAGAGCCAGTGAGCACCAGGTACGCACCGCGACGGCGTCGAGAACGTCGTGGGACTGCGGCACCTTTGGTCCTCCTTGGGACTGCCGTGGGGGGCTGGCTGCACCGCAGAGTAGTCCTCGCCCGCAGGTCCGGCGGGCGCAGGTACGGGGAGGAGGGGCCGGTAAGCCGTGGTAGTTTCGTATCTCCGACGCAGCCGTTGTATGCTGCTCCGGTTGCCCGACGAAAGTCGGGACATTCCTCCGGTACCGCCACTTCAGTAAAATGATTCAGGCGCGCCGGAATTCACTGTAAGTGCATCTGAAGTCTTTGGAGTGACCCGTGGCTGCCAACTGCGACGTTTGCGGCAAGGGGCCGAGCTTCGGCAACAGCATTTCGCACTCGCACCGCCGTACGTCCCGTCGCTGGAATCCCAACATCCAGCGCGTGCGTGCAGTGGTCGGTCGGACGCCGAAGCGGCTCAACGTCTGCACCTCGTGCATCAAGGCCGGCAAGGTCGCGCGCTGACGTCCCCGTCGTAGCGCAGCCTTCCGGTTGCCCAAAAAGCCGGTCCACCTCGGTGGACCGGCTTTTTGCTGTCCTTCACCGCGCGGACCGCACCGACCAGCCGTGATCGACAGGGCCGATGCCACCACCCAGCGCGAAGCCGGCCCGGATCGCGCCGGTGACGTAGTCCTTCGCGCCCCTCACGGCCGTCGGCACGTCCTGGCCGCGGGCGAGTCCGCACGCGATGGCGGAGGCGAGGGTGCAGCCCGTGCCGTGGGTATGCCTGTTGTCGTGCCTCGGTGCGCGCAGCCAGTGCTCCTCGGTCCCGTCGGTCAGCAGGTCGACGGCGTCACCGGGCAGATGGCCGCCCTTGATCACGACCCAGCGGGATCCGTACGAGAGGACCTCGGCGGCGGCCTCGCGCATTCCGGCCTCACCGGCGACCGTGATGCCGGTGAGCTGGGCCACCTCGTCGAGGTTCGGGGTGGCGACCGTGGCGAGGGGCAGCAGTTTCGTGCGTACGGATTCGAGCGCCTCGGCGGCGAGCAGGGCGTCCCCGTGCTTGGAGACCCCGACGGGATCGACGACGACGGGGGCACGCGTGCCGGCGACGAGTTCGGCGACGGTCTCGACGAGTGCGGCCGATGCCAGCATGCCCGTCTTGACGGCCTGGACGCCTATGTCGTCGACGACGCTCCGGTACTGGGCGCGCACGGCTGCCACCGGGAGTTCCCAGGCGCCCTGCACGCCCAGCGAGTTCTGGGCGGTCACGGCGGTGAGCACGCTCATCCCGTGCGTGCCGAGGGCCAGCATCGTCTTCAGGTCGGCCTGGATGCCCGCACCGCCGCCGGAATCGGATCCGGCGACGGCGAGGACACGGGGCGGTGCGGCTGCGGGTGCTGTCATGCCCCGGAATCTACGGGGCGTCCTCGATGGACCCGAAATGGTCCCAGCCGCCCTTGCTGGTCCACGGGGCCCCGTCGACGGTCACCTGAGGGAGCGCCGACGGGTTGAGGACCTCGCCGATCACCCTCCAGCGGGCGGGGAGCTTCACATCGGCGGGGAACGTCGCCACGATCGCGTGGTCTTCTCCCCCGGTCAGTACCCACTGCAACGGGTCGACCCCGACGGCCTGCCCGATGTCCGACATCTGCGAGGGGATGTCGATGAGCCCCGAGCGCAGGTCGATGCGGACCTTGCTGGCCTCCGCGATGTGCCCGAGGTCGGCGACGAGCCCGTCGCTGACGTCCGTCATGGCCGTGGCTCCGAGTCCGGCCGCCGCCGGGCCGGCGTGGTACGGCGGTTCGGGGCGCCGGTGTGCCTCGACGAAGGCACGCGGTGAGCGGAACCCGCGGGAGAGCACGGCGAATCCGGCGGCGGACCAGCCGAGCCAGCCGGTGACGGCGACGACGTCGCCGGGCCGGGCTCCGGCACGGGTGACGGGTTCGTGGTTGCGCAGGTCACCGAGCGCGGTGATCGCGACGGTGATGGTGTCGCCGCCGACGACGTCACCGCCGACCACCGCCGCGCCTGCGACCTGGCATTCGTCACGCAGCCCGTCCATCAGCTCCGCGGCCCAGGTGACCGGGAGGTCGGCGGGTACGACGAGGCCGAGGAGCAGCGCGGTGGGCACGGCGCCCATGGCCGCGATGTCGGCGAGGTTCTGGGCGGCCGCCTTGCGGCCGACGTCGTACGCGGTGGACCAGTCGCGGCGGAAGTGCCGCCCTTCCAGCAGGATGTCCGTACTGGCCACGACCCTG
This sequence comes from Streptomyces sp. NPDC057428, assembly GCF_042803195.1. Classification (NCBI taxonomy): domain Bacteria; kingdom Bacillati; phylum Actinomycetota; class Actinomycetes; order Kitasatosporales; family Streptomycetaceae; genus Streptomyces; species Streptomyces sp. NPDC057428. Next base: position 43,422 of record NZ_JBHVCT010000017.1, on the reverse strand, counting down.
CGGTCGGGAGCGGCCACGACCGCGGCGTCGTCGCCGGGTCCCAGCCGTACCGCCGGAGTGGTGGTGAGCCGGGAGGTGAGCTCTCTGATGAGCCCGAACTCCCCCAACTCGCCCACGGTTCCCTTCACCGAGTCTCACCTCTCATGTATCGCACCGGACACCTGTCCGGGCTGCTTCAGCGGCCGGAGGTCCGGGCCGTGGACGGACGGCCCGGGGGAACCGGTGGCCCCGGGCCGTGCGGGCGTCACCGTCCCCCTTCCGCCCCGGTGGGCTTGCGGTCGCGAGCCCCAACTGCTGTCGGTACCGTCAAGAGATACGTCAACATCTGTGGTGCGTACGCCACGCTGTGGGCGTCAACCGGTCCGCAGGTCTCCCCTCGGCCCGTGGCGACGCGATAACGTGGCGTCCCTTTCCCCCACATGATCCTCGTGGCCGCCCTGGAGGTTCCGTGGTACAGGCGTACATCCTCATTCAGACCGAGGTGGGCAAGGCGTCGATCGTCGCCGAGACCATCGCAAAGCTCCCAGGAGTGATTCAGGCAGAGGACGTCACAGGCCCCTACGACGTGATCGTGCGCGCGCAAGCCGACACGGTCGACGCCCTCGGTCGCATGGTGGTCGCCAAGGTCCAGCAGGTGGACGGCATCACGAGAACCCTGACCTGCCCGGTCGTCCACCTCTGACCCCTGTCTACGCTGGCCCGGTGACCCGCACCCGCCGCCTGCTTCCCGGACCTCGTGTCCTGTCCACGTCCGCCGCCCTGTTCGTGCTGGCCGCGGCGGGCTGTTCCGCCGGCAGTTCCCAGCCCTCCGTGGCGGTACCCACTCCGTCGCCGGAGGCCGCCGGATACTGCGAGGCACTGCACGGGGAACTGCCGGAGACCGTCGCCGGTCTGGAACGGAGCGATCCCTCACCGGAGTCGGAACTGACCGCCGGCTGGGGGGACGGGGCGATCGTACTGCGCTGCGGTGTCCCGCGGCCCGCGAGGATGGATGATTCCCAGTCCAAGGCCGTGGAGGCGGACGGCGTCAACTGGCTGCTGGAGCAGCGCGACGGCGACGGCCCGCGGTTCACGACCACCTATCGCAAGGCGTACGTCGAGGTGACGCTCGGGCCGGAGTTCACGCACGACGTCACCCCGCTGTCGTCGTTCGCGGCACCGGTCGAGAAGACGGTGCCCGACAGCCTCTGAGGGGCTTCGAGGGCTGTCCCCCGGCGGGAACAGCCCTCATGGGGCTCAGCGCAGGCCGGTGGGGCGGTTCAGCGCGGCCTGGATCAGCCGGTCGACCAGTTCCCCGTAGCTCACACCGCTCTCCTGCCACATGCGCGGGTACATGGAGATCGGGGTGAAGCCCGGCATGGTGTTGATCTCGTTGATGACGAACGTGCCGTCCTCCGTGAGGAAGAAGTCGGCGCGCACCAGGCCCTCGCAGGAGGCGGCCTCGAAGGCGTCCACGGCGAGCCGCCGCACCTCGGCGGTCTGCTCCTCGGTGAGCGGCGCGGGCACCAGACCGGCCGCCGAGTCGATGTACTTCGCCTCGAAGTCGTAGAAGTCGTGTGCGGTGACCGGCGGGATCTCGGCGGGGACGCTCGCGCGCGGTCCGTCCTCGAACTCCAGCACGCCGCATTCGATCTCGCGGCCGCGCAGCAGGGACTCCACCAGGAACTTGGGGTCATGCCGGCGGGCCTCCTCGATCGCCTCGTCGAGTCCGGAGGGGTCGTCGACCTTGGTGATGCCCATGGAGGAGCCGCCGCGGGCGGGCTTCACGAAGAGCGGCCAGCCGTGTTCGGCGGCGAACTCCATGATGCGCTTGCGGGCAGCGGGGCGGTCGGACTCCCACTCCCGGGGGCGGACGACCTCGTACGGGCCGACCGGCAGCCCGAAGGAGGTGAACACCCGCTTCATGTACTCCTTGTCCTGGCCGACGGCAGAGGCCAGGACTCCGGCGCCGACGTACGGCACCCCGGAGAGCTCCAGAAGTCCCTGGAGCGTGCCGTCCTCGCCGTACGGGCCGTGGAGCATGGGGAAGACGACGTCGACCTCGCCGAGCGCCGTGGGAACGGCGCCGGGTTCACCGACGACGACGTCACGGTTGCCGGGGTCGACGGAGAGCGTCACCACTCCGCGGGCGGACTCGGCCAGCTGGTCCACGTCCGGGACCTGCCGGTCGGCGATGGCCATCCGAGCCGGGTCGTCGGACGTGAGGGCCCAACGTCCGTCCCTGGTGATGCCGATCGGCAGGACGTCGTACTTCGTCCGGTCGATGGCGCTCATGATGGCGCCCGCCGTGACGACCGAGATGCCGTGTTCGGAGCTCCGGCCGCCGAACACGACGGCCACGCGCGGCTTGCGGCCCTGCTCGGCGCCGAGGGGGCTCTCGCTGCTCTGGGGGAGGTTCTGGCTGCTCATATCGCGATGAGCGTACCTGCTGGTAGAGCCCGAGTCAGCGCCGCTCGGGCTTGGCGCTGCGTGACATCAGCTCCTTGAGCGCGACCACCGGCGGCTTGCCCTCGTGGACGATGCCGACGACCGTCTCGGTGATCGGCATGTCGACACCGTGCCTGCGCGCCAGATCGAGCACCGATTCGCAGGACTTGACGCCTTCGGCGGTCTGCTTGGTGACGGCGACGGTCTCCTGGAGCGTCATCCCGCGGCCGAGGTTGGTTCCGAAGGTGTGGTTGCGCGACAGCGGGGACGAGCAGGTCGCCACGAGGTCGCCGAGTCCGGCGAGTCCGGAGAAGGTGAGCGGGTCGGCGCCCATGGCGATGCCCAGGCGGGTGGTCTCGGCGAGGCCCCTGGTGATGAGCGAGCCCTTGGTGTTGTCGCCCAGGCCCATGCCGTCGGCGATGCCCACGGCGAGGCCGATGACGTTCTTCACGGCGCCGCCGAGCTCGCAGCCCACCACGTCGGTGTTGGTGTACGGCCGGAAGTACGGGGTGTGGCAGGCGGTCTGGAGACGCTGGGCCACGCTCTCGTCCGCGCAGGCGACGACGGCAGCGGCGGGGCGGCGCTCGGCGATCTCCTTGGCGAGGTTGGGGCCCGTGACGACGGCGATGCGGTCGGCGGTGACCTTCGTGACGTCCTCGATGACCTCGCTCATCCGCTTGGCGGTGCCGAGTTCGACGCCCTTCATGAGGGAGACGAGGACCGTGCCGGCCTCCAGGTGCGGGGCCCAGTCCGCGAGGTTGGCGCGCAGTGTCTGGGAAGGCACCACCAGGACGGCGAAGTCGGCGCCGCGCAGCGCCTCCGCGGCGTCCGTGGTGGCCCGGATCGAGGCGGGGAGCTCGATTCCCGGCAGGTATCCGGGGTTGGTCCGGGTGGTGTTGACCGCCTCGGCGACCTCGGCCCGGCGCCCCCAGAGGGTGACCTCGCAGCCCGCGTCGGCGAGGATCATGGCGAAAGCCGTACCCCATGAGCCGGTTCCGAGGACGGCCGCTTTGGCGGGGTGCGTCACGTGGATCCCTTTCCCTCTGCCTTGCGCCGCTGTTCAGCACGGGCCTTGCGGTGATCGTAGAGCTCGGCGGGCGCCTTCTCTCCGCGCACGTCCTCGAGCTGGGCGGTGATCGCGGCCATGATGGTCTCTGTCGCCTGGCGCAGCACGTCGGGCGTCGGGTCGAGGCCGTAGTAGCTCGAGAGGTCGACCGGCGGCCCGGCCTGCACCCGCAGGGTCTTGCGGGGGAACAGCCGGAGCTTGTTCTCCTTCGCGTAGGGCGGCATCGCGAGGTTGGCGCCCCACTGGGCGACGGGGATGACGGGAGCCTTGGTCATCAGCGCGACGCGGGCGGCGCCGGTCTTGCCGGCCATCGGCCACATGTCGGGATCGCGGGTGAGCGTGCCCTCCGGGTAGAAGGCGACGCATTCACCGCGTTCCACGGCGGCGACGGCGGCCCGGAAGGCGTCGAGCGCGTTGGTCGTCTCGCGGTAGACGGGGATCTGGCCGGTGCCGCGCAGCATCATTCCGACGAACGGAGTCCTGAACAGTCCGGCCTTGGCGAGCAGCCGCGGCACGCGCCCGGTGTTGTACTGGAAGTGCGCGTAGGACAGCGGGTCCAGATACGAGTTGTGATTGACCGCGGTGAGGAATCCGCCCTCGGCCGGAATGTGTTCCATTCCCCGCCAGTCCCGCTTGAACAGAACCACCAGGGGCGGTTTGGCGATCACCGCAGCCAGGCGGTACCAGAAGCCGATTCTACGGCGGGACACTCGGAGGCCTTCCTCTAGGACTGAGCTGCTGCGCGGCTCGCGGCGATGCTCCCTGCCCCGGGCCCCTGCTGTGTGGAGAACACGGTACGCCTCACCCGTGGGGGCGGGCCGCCGGGTTGTCGTACCGGCAGGCGAGAATAAATGCTGATGCGTCACGAGAGGGAGATCGCCACGAACACCGACCTGACCGGCCCCTGGTCCCTGGTCGTCCCGTTGAAGCCGCTGGCCAGGGCCAAGAGCAGGCTGGAAAGCGCGGTGGGCGGGGATCTGCGTCCCCGCCTGGCCCTGGCGTTCGCGCAGGACACCGTGGCGGCGGCGCTGGCCTGCCCGGCGGTGCGCGATGTGGTGGTCGTCACGGACGATCCGGTGGCCGGTGCGGCGCTGGCGGCCCTCGGTGCCCGCACGGTGGCGGACACCCCCGCCGCAGGTCTCAACGCGGCGCTGGAACACGGTGCGCGGTCGGTGCGCGGCCGCAGGCGTGGTGCGTCGGTGGCGGCGCTCAACGCGGATCTCCCCGCACTCCGTCCGCATGAATTGGCTCGCGTGCTCGATTTCGCTGCGGCATTTCCCCGTGCATTTGTTCCCGACGCCCAGGGAATCGGAAGCACATTTCTTTCCGCGGTACCCGGAGTGGAATTGCATCCCGCTTTCGGCGGTCCGTCCAGGGAGCGGCATCTCGCGTCCGGCGCGGTGGAGATCACATTGTCCGGCCTCGATTCGGTCCGCCGGGACGTGGACACGGGCGGCGATCTGCGGGCGGCGCTCGCGCTGGGCGTCGGGCGGTTCACCACGGGTCTTGCGGCCCCTGTGGCACCGGCCGCCGACCGATAGGCTGCCGTTCATGCAGGCGACTTCGTTCACGTACGACCCCGGAACCCGCAGCGGCAGCGTTCTTCTCGACGACGGCACTCCGGTGGACTTCGGTGCTCCGGCGTTCGACGCGGGAGGGCTGCTTCTGCTCCGTCCGGGGCAGCGGGTGCGGATCGAGACCGAGGGTGAGGGCACGTCGCTGCGCATCACCCTGGTGACGCTGCAGACGCTCTGAACGGCCTCCGGACAGCCCGCGGGCCGGGCTCCCCGAGGGGAGCCCGGCCCGGCGCGTATGAGGAACGAGCGGTGCCGCCCGGTCTCACTTCTTGCGTGCGGTGACCTTCTTGGCTGTGGTCTTGCGTGCCGTGGTCTTCTTCGCGGGCGCCTTCTTCGCCGTGGTCTTCTTGGCGGGCGCGGTCTTGGCCGCTACGGCCTTCTTCGTGGCGGTGGCCTTCTTCGCCGGAGTCGCCTTCTGCGCCGTCGCCGTGGTCTTCTTCGCGGCCGCCGTGGTGGTCTTCTTCGCCGGCGTCGCCTTCTTCGCAGCCGCCGTGGTCTTCTTCGCGGCCGCCGTGGTCTTGCGGGCCGTGGCCTTCTTGGCGGTGGCCTTCTTCGCGGCGGCCTTCGCCGTCGTGCGGGTGGAAGAACCGCCCGAGAGGCTGCCCTTGGGCGCCTTCTTCACGGCCACCTCGCCACCCTTGGGAAGCTTCTTGGAGCCGCTGACCAGGTCCTTGAAGCCCTGTCCCGCTCGGAAGCGGGGCACCGACGTCTTCTTGACCCGGACGCGCTCACCCGTCTGCGGGTTGCGGGCGTAGCGGGCGGGGCGGTCGACCTTCTCGAACGAGCCGAATCCGGTGACCGAGACCCGGTCACCGCCGACAACGGCACGGACGATGGCGTCGAGTACCACATCGACAGCGTCCGCGGCCTGCTGACGGCCGCCGACCTTGTCGGCAATCGCTTCTACGAGCTGCGCCTTGTTCACGTCTTCCCCTTCGGAGACATTGCCCGAACGAAACTGTTCAGGCTTTTTCGCACGTTAGGCAGATATATACCGCAAATCAAACACGAAACGGGCTAATCACCCTAGTGCCGCAACGAAGTCGACCGCTGCGCTGGCCGCAGAGTCAGTCACCTTCGGGGAATCGGCCCTCATCGAGGTCCTTCATCAACCGGTCCAGACGCCGTGCCGCGCCTGGGAGATCGTGCTTAGCCGCGGCCGTGACGACCATCAGCTTCCGGGACAGCGCCATCCTTACGCCCTCCGGGACTTGCAGTGCGCGCACCTTTGCGTGCGCTTCCTTCAATCGGTCGGCGACTTGGCCGTAGAGCTCGAGTTGGCTGTCGCGTTCCATGCACCGATTGTGCCATCTGGGGCGAGTTGTCGCCCGAGGGGGTCTCAACAAGCGACTGCGCCCCCTGTCCGAGGACAGGAGGCGCAGTTCGGGAAAACCGCTGCTCAGACGTCAATCGTGCGCGGCTTGTGGGACGGCCGGGCCGCCTCGTAAGTCGCAATGTCCGCTTCGTTCTGAAGGGTGAGGCTGATGTCGTCCAGCCCGTTCAGCAGCCGCCAGCGGGCGTTCTCGTCGAGCTCGAAGTCGGCCGTGATGCCCTCGGCCAGCACCTGGCGCTTCTCGAGGTCGACGGTCACCTCGGCCGTCGGATCGGCCTCGGTCAGCTCCCAGATGCTGTCCACGACCTTCTGGTCGAGGACGACGGTCAGGAGACCGTTCTTCAGGGAGTTGCCACGGAAGATGTCGGCGAACCGGGAGGAGATGACGGTCTTGAAGCCGTAGTTCTGCAGGGCCCAGACCGCGTGCTCGCGGGAGGAGCCCGTACCGAAGTCCGGACCGGCGACCAGGACCGAGGCGCCCTTGCGCTCGGGGCGGTTGAGGACGAAGTTCCCGTCCTTGCGCCAGGCCTCGAAGAGTCCGTCCTCGAAGCCGTCGCGGGTGACCTTCTTCAGCCAGTGGGCCGGGATGATCTGGTCGGTGTCGACGTTGCTGCGCCGCAGCGGGACGACCCGGCCGGTGTGTGCGGTGAATGCTTCCATGGCTCTCAGACTCCGGCGGGCGTACGGACGTCGGACAGATCGGCGGGCGAGGCCAGATGGCCCAGCACGGCGGTCGCGGCGGCGACCTGCGGGGAGACCAGGTGGGTTCGGCCGCCCTTGCCCTGCCTGCCCTCGAAGTTCCGGTTCGAGGTGGAGGCGGAGCGCTCACCGGGGGCCAGCTGGTCGGGGTTCATGCCCAGGCACATCGAACAGCCCGCGTGCCGCCATTCGGCGCCGGCGGCGATGAAGACCTTGTCCAGGCCCTCCTCGACGGCCTGCAGGGCGACCCGGACCGAACCCGGGACGACCAGCATCCGTACGCCGTCGGCGACTTTGCGGCCGTCCATGATCGAGGCCACGTTGCGCAGGTCCTCGATACGCCCGTTGGTGCACGAACCTACGAACACGGTGTCCACGCTGATCTCGCGCAGCGGCTGGCCCGCGGTCAACCCCATGTACTCAAGGGCCTTTTCGGCGGCGTGGCGTTCCGAGGCGTCCTCGTACGAAGCGGGGTCGGGGACGTCGGCGGACAGGGGTGCGCCCTGGCCCGGGTTGGTGCCCCAGGTGACGAACGGCGCGAGCGACGGGCCGTCGATGACGACCTCGGCGTCGAAGACGGCGTCGTCGTCGGTGCGCAGCGTCCTCCAGTACTCCACCGCCGCGTCCCACTCCTCGCCCTGGGGCGCGTGGTCACGGCCCCGCAGGTAGTCGAAGGTGGTCTCGTCCGGGGCGATCATGCCCGCACGGGCACCGGCCTCGATCGACATGTTGCAGATCGTCATCCGGGCCTCCATCGAGAGCTTCTCGATGGCGGATCCGCGGTATTCGAGGATGTAGCCCTGGCCGCCGCCGGTACCGATCCGGGCGATGATGGCCAGGATCAGGTCCTTGGCGGTGACGCTGTCGGGGAGTTCGCCCTCGACGGTGATCGCCATCGTCCGGGGGCGGGCCAGGGGCAGCGTCTGGGTGGCCAGGACGTGCTCGACCTGGCTGGTGCCGATACCGAAGGCCAGCGCGCCGAACGCGCCGTGGGTGGAGGTGTGCGAGTCGCCGCAGACGACCGTGGTGCCCGGCTGGGTCAGGCCCAGCTGCGGTCCGACCACGTGCACGACGCCCTGCTCGACGTCTCCCAGCGGGTGCAGCCGGACTCCGAAGTCCGCGCAGTTCTTGCGCAGGGTCTCCAGCTGGGCGCGGGAGACCGGGTCGGCGATCGGCTTGTCGATGTCGAGGGTCGGGGTGTTGTGGTCCTCGGTGGCGATGGTGAGGTCGAGACGCCGGACCGGGCGGCCTGCCTGGCGCAGACCGTCGAACGCCTGCGGGCTGGTCACCTCGTGCAGCAGGTGCAGATCGATGAAGAGGAGGTCGGGCTCGCCATCGGCGCGCCGGACGACGTGGTCGTCCCAGACCTTCTCCGCGAGTGTCCTACCCATCGCTTTCCCTCCGGCCGGCGTCTTCGCCGGCCCAACTAGAGATTCGGGTGCCGCCGTCCGGACCCCCGAGCGGGGCGGTGGCTGCGAGCCCCGGTAAGGCCGCTCCTACAGGTTCGCAACTTCCGGGGAAAATTGAACTTGCGTTTCACAGAGTGAGACGCGAGTATCGTCGTATGGACAACTCTAGCGGCGTCGGCGTTCTCGACAAGGCAGCTCTGGTATTGAGCGCCCTGGAGTCCGGTCCGGCCACCCTCGCCGGGCTGGTCGCGGCGACAGGGCTCGCAAGGCCTACGGCACACAGACTTGCCGTGGCACTCGAACACCACCGCATGGTGGCGAGGGACATGCAGGGCCGTTTCATTCTCGGCCCCCGGCTGTCGGAGCTCGCGGCCGCGGCCGGCGAGGACCGCCTCCTGGCGACGGCAGGGCCCGTACTGACGCATCTGCGCGACATCACCGGCGAGAGCGCGCAGCTCTACCGCCGGCAGGGCGACATGCGGATCTGCGTGGCCGCGGCGGAGCGGCTCTCCGGCCTGCGGGACACGGTGCCGGTCGGCTCAACACTCACCATGAAGGCGGGCTCGTCCGCGCAGATCCTGATGGCCTGGGAGGAGCCGGAGCGCCTGCACCGGGGGCTGCAGGGCGCCCGCTTCACGGCGACCGCCCTCTCCGGAGTACGCCGGCGCGGCTGGGCCCAGTCCATCGGCGAGCGCGAGCCGGGCGTGGCCTCCGTCTCGGCGCCGGTCCGCGGACCGTCGAACCGCGTGGTCGCCGCGGTGTCCGTCTCCGGACCGATCGAGCGCCTCACCCGCCACCCGGGACGCATGCACGCCCAGGCCGTCATCGACTCGGCCGCCCGGCTCAGTGAGGCCCTGCGCCGCACGGGCTGAGGTCTCCCCCTCCCCGCCGGCCCCGACCTCTCCCAGGCCGCCCCAGCGCCGTGGCGGCCCCCTTCACTCCGGTGTCCCCTCCCGGATCCCCGCGGTGATTCCTCCGGGTTCCGCGGCACCCCGCCCTCCCCCGGCGCCCGGTGCGCGAAGCGGTTCGGCACTGGAGCACAGCGAACCCTCCCCCGCGCACCACTCGTTGGTCACCCCTGCGGCGATCCTCATCCGCCCGGACACCCTTTGCGATGCCGGGCGCCTCGCCCAACACGCCCGTACTGTACGGAAGATGGCAGTGTCGGATCCGAACACGTCGGAGCAGTACGCCGCGCAGGAAGCAGGCGGGGCGTCGGCAGGTGGAGACGAAAAAAAGGCCCCCACCGAGGTGAAGGGCCCTTGTCTTACTGCCGTGTTGTACCCCCGACCGGATTCGAACCGGCGCTACTGCCGTGAGAGGGCAGCGTGCTAGGCCGCTACACAACGGGGGCTTGGTTACTGCTGACTTGCGCTGGGCTACCAGGACTCGAACCTAGAATGACGGTACCAGAAACCGTAGTGTTGCCAATTACACCATAGCCCATGGTGTGACGAGTACCCCCGACCGGATTCGAACCGGCGCTACTGCCGTGAGAGGGCAGCGTGCTAGGCCGCTACACAACGGGGGCCCTAGCGATCCTCCACCCGGCGCTAGCCGGATATTCTCACCGCGAGAACGTGGGTGCGACCCAGGTGTTCTCGCGGGAAGGATCTGTACCCCCGACCGGATTCGAACCGGCGCTACTGCCGTGAGAGGGCAGCGTGCTAGGCCGCTACACAACGGGGGCTTGTTACTTGTTATTGCGCTGGGCTACCAGGACTCGAACCTAGAATGACGGTACCAGAAACCGTAGTGTTGCCAATTACACCATAGCCCACTGAAACGCAACCCCTGCGGGTGTTGTTTCTGTCTGCGCTTCCCGGCCGGATCTTTCGGCCCGCTCGGGCGGCGCAGGAAGAACATTACCTGAAGGTGTCCGGCGCTCCAAAACGGGTATTGCCCGCCAGTAGCCCGGGGAGTTCGCCCAGGCCCGTGATCCGGACGAGTTCGGGCCGCCCGCCCCTGCCCCTGCGGTCCAGCCAGATCCCGGTCAGTCCGGCGGCCACGGCTCCCGCGGCGTCGATGTCGGGCTCGTCCCCTACGTAGACCACCTCGTGCGGATCGAGCTCCATGGCCTCGCAGGCGGCGTGGAAGGCCCTGGCGTCCGGCTTGTAGACACCCAGCTCCCGCGCGCACAGCAGGACCTCGAAGCGGTCACGCACGCCGAGCACCCGCAGCTTGCGCTCCTGGTGCTCGACCGAGGAGTTCGACAGCACGGCGTGCCGGTGCGTGTCCTCCAGCGCGTCCAGCACGGGCACGGTGTCGGGGAAGAGCACCCAGGACCGCTCGTAGTGCCCGGTGTAGCGGGTGAACCAGGCGTCGGCCTCCCGGTCGCTCAGCTCGCGGCCGAGGAAGTCCCTGACCCGGTCCCTGCGGTGTGCGTGCCAGTCGGACTCGCCGGTGGCGACCCGGGCCCAGTGGGCAGAGGTGATGCTCATCCACCGCGCGTGGTGGTCCTCGCCGTCGTCGGGGAGACCCTCGGCCCGCAGGTGCGTGAGGAAACCGGTGCGGTCCGCGCCCGCATAGTCGAAGATCGTGTCGTCGACGTCCCAGAGAACCGCGCGGATGGCCATGGAGCGAACCTACTCGCGTCGTGCGCCCGATGCGGGCCGACCGGGAACACGGGTCCTGTCGCACACACCGGCTGTCCTGGAAACGCCGGTGGGCGGTCACGGGAGTGCCCGTGACCGCCCACCGCGACACCGCGACCGCTACGCCGCGAGCTTCGCCAGCGCCGCGTCGATGCGGGCGATCGTCTTCTCGCGGCCCAGGATCTCCAGGGACTCGAAGAGCGGCAGGCCGACCGTGCGGCCGGTGACGGCGACACGGACCGGCGCCTGCGCCTTGCCGAGCTTCAGGCCGTGCTTCTCGCCGGCGGTGAGGACGGCCGTCTTGAGCGCCTCGGCGTTCCACTCGGCCGCGGTCAGCTCGGCGCGGGCCGTGACGAGCAGGGCGTCGGAGCCCTCCTTCATGGCCTTCGCCCAGGACGCCTCGTCGTGGACGGGCTCGTCCAGGAAGAGGAAGTCCACGTTGGCCGTGATGTCCGAGAGGACCGTGACGCGCGTCTGCGCGTGCGGGGCGATCTCGGCGAACTGCTCCGCGTCGAAGGCCTCGGGGGCCCAGGGCGCGAAGGGGGCCTTCAGCCAGGGGCCGCACGCCTCGGTGAAGGTCTTCACGTCGAGCATCCGCAGGTGCTCGGCGTTGATGTGCTCGGCCTTCTTCAGGTCGAAGCGCGCCGGGTTGGCGTTGACGTCGGCGATGTCGAACGCCGCCACCAGTTCGTCGCGGCCGAAGATGTCGCGGTCCTCCGCGATCGACCAGCCCAGCAGTGAGAGGTAGTTGATCAGACCCTCGGGGAGGAAGCCGCGCTCGCGGTAGAGGTTGAGCGAGGCCTGCGGGTCACGCTTGGAGAGCTTCTTGTTGCCCTCCCCCATGACGTACGGCAGGTGGCCGAAGGCGGGCGTGTACTTGGCGATGCCCAGCTCGATGAGCGCCCGGTAGAGGGCGATCTGGCGCGGGGTGGAGGAGAGCAGGTCCTCGCCGCGCAGGACGTGGGTGATCTCCATCAGCGCGTCGTCGACCGGGTTGACGAGCGTGTAGAGGGGCGCGCCGTTGGCGCGGACGATGCCGTAGTCCGGCACGTTCTCCGGCTGGACGGTGATGTCACCGCGGACCAGGTCGGTGAAGGTGATCGCCTCGTCGGGCATCCGGAAGCGCACGATCGAGGTACGGCCCTCGGCCTCGTACGCCGCCTTCTGCGCGTCACTCAGGTCGCGGCAGTGGCCGTCGTAGCCCGAGGGCCTGCCGGCGGCACGGGCGGCGTCACGACGGGTGTCGAGCTCCTCGGTGGTGCAGTAGCACGGGTACGCGTGCCCGGCGGCCAGGAGCTTCTCGGCGACGTCCTTGTAGAGGTCCATCCGCTGCGACTGGCGGTAGGGCGCGTGCGGGCCACCGGTCTCGGGGCCCTCGTCCCAGTCGAGGCCGAGCCAGCGCATCGAGTCGAGCAGCTGCGTGTACGACTCCTCGGAGTCGCGGGCCGCGTCGGTGTCCTCGATGCGGAAGACCAGGGTGCCCTGGTGGTGCCGGGCGAAGGCCCAGTTGAAGAGAGCCGTCCGGACCAGGCCCACGTGGGGGTTACCGGTCGGGGAGGGACAGAAACGTACACGGACAGGGGGGTTAGCCACGCTTGATCACCTTGTTGGTGAGAGTGCCGATGCCTTCGATGGTGACGGCGACCTCGTCGCCGACGTGCAGGGGTCCGACGCCCGCGGGGGTCCCCGTGAGGATCACGTCGCCCGGGAGCAGCGTCATGGCCTCCGTGATGTGGACGACCAGGTCCTCCACGGAGCGGATCATGTCGCTGGTCCGGCCGAGCTGTCGCTGCTCGCCGTTGACCGTGGCCTGGATGGCCAGGTTGCCGGGGTCGACGTCGGTCTCCACCCAGGGGCCGAGCGGGCACGCGGTGTCGAAGCCCTTCGCCCGGGCCCACTGACTCTCGCGACGCTGGACGTCGCGGGCGGTGACGTCGTTGGCACAGGTGTAGCCGAAAATGACGTCCTTGACCCGCTCGCGCGGGACCTCGCGGCACATGCGCCCGATCACCACGGCGAGTTCCGCCTCGTGGTGCAGTTCGTCGGAGAACGAGGGGTACTCGATGGCGTCGCCCGAGCCGATCACCGAGGTGGTGGGCTTGAAGAAGGCCACGGGGACGTCCGGGACCTCGTTGCCCATCTCGGCGGCGTGTTCCGCGTAGTTACGGCCGATGGCCACGACCTTGTTCGGAAGCACGGGCGGAAGCAGCCGGACCTTCTTCAGCGGGACCTTGGTCCCGGAGAGTTCGAAGTCGGCGTACGGGATGCCCTTGATGATGTCGAGGACGAGGCTGTCGGGGCTGTCGCCCTCGACCGCGCCGAAGGCGACATTGCCGTCGATGGAGAACCTGGCGATGCGCACGGGAAGCTGTAGCCCCTCACTTGCTGGCTGAAGACTGACGCTCCAGGCTATCGCCTCGCCCGGCGGGCTCCGCCCCCATGACGGGCGTCGTCCGGGCGTGCCGACGCGGGCGCGCGAAAGCCCTCACAGCGGGGCTGCGAGGGCTTCGGGCCCGGGGGCTTTCGGTCCGACGGCGCGAGCGGGTCGGCGCGGAGGCCACCTGGGCAAACGGCGCGGGCGTCGGGCCGCCAGTCAGCGGGCTGCCGCGACCGGGGCTTCCATGAGGATGGTGCGGCGGGGGTTGGCCGTCTGGGTCGGCAGGTCGACGGCGTGCTCCGGCTGTTCCGGCGTGTGCAGTGTCCCGGCGCCGTCGAGGTGCGCCAGCGTGGTGCGCCGGGGGTTGGCAATGTTGCGGAACGTCATCGTCGTCTTCATCTGCCGTATGGGCCCTTGCCGCTGGGGCGCCACCAGGAGGGGCGCCGGTTGTCGGATTCGCTATCCCTGTAAAGCGTCAGGCTAAACATCCGATTCCCCGCCCGGGCCGGGAAGAGACGTCGATCATCATGTGAGTTTGCTCACGAAGTGAGCGACAAACCGCCCATCGCGGACAGTGGATCGCGTGAGGCGAAGCGGACAATCCGTCACTGAATCTGTCATTCCGCTCCCGATCATGTCGTCTGGGACACCCGTCAGCCCCATCAGAGGCACCCCTATTCACCCCATTTGACCCTGAACACGATCCACGCCTTGTTACTCACCCATCACACCGTGTCATACAGGTCACAGCCCGGTACGTGGGCCTTGTTGGAGATCCTCCACTGTGCTGGAATTCCACGCACCGCCGCGGGTTTCAGGCCCAGCGCGCAGGGGCGCAACGCAGCGCCGAGTGGCGGCGGGAGGGGGAAGTACGCCGGTCACTCACGACCACCATGGGGCGCGTCCAGCGCCCCACGACGCCGACACCGTCCTGCCGCGCCACGCGCGGAGGGACGCCTGGTCCAGAGGTTGCGACGCTAGTGCAGGGACGTTTCAAGAGGGATGGCATGGGGTCGCCCCAGCCCCGCCAGGGCCGAGGGGAAGCTCCGGCGGATCAGGAGCCGCGCGGCGGGAACGACCGCGGTTCCTCACCCCAGCACGCCCAGAATTCCCAAAGCCCCGCTGGTGACGGTGGCGACCAGGCGCAGCGCACGGGATCCCAGGGCGGCACCGGTGCGGACGCCACGGCGCCCCTCAAGCCGGCGGGCCCCAGCAACACCGGCTCACGCATAGCCCTGCGCAACTGGCGCATCAGCACGCGACTGGTCTCCCTGCTCGCCCTCCCCGTGGTCGCCGCGACCACCCTGGGCGGACTGCGCATCAACGAGTCGATGAACGACATCGACCAGCTGGAGCACATGCAGCTGCTCACCAAGATGACCAAGCAGGCGACCGCTCTCGCCGACGCGCTCCAGTACGAGCGCGACAAGTCGGCCGGTCCGCTGTCGAGCGGCGTGAAGGCGACCGACTTCCAGGTCACGGAGCCCCGCAAGCGCACCGACCGTGCCAAGGCGGCCTTCCTCGCCGCCACGGACGAGATCGACAACACGCAGGGCGACGCGGCGCTGGACAGCATCCGCGCGAGCGTCGGCCAGATCAGCAACCAGCTCGGCAACATCACGGGCATCCGCAAGGACGCCTACGCCGAGGACTCGCCGAGCCTCAACACGGTCGACCAGTACAGCCAGCTGATCACCTCTCTGCTGAGCCTCTCCCAGGACATGGCGCAGGCCACCAGCAACCCGGAGATGATCAAGCGCACCCGGGCCCTGGCCGCCTTCTCCTCCTCCAAGGAGTACGCCTCGGTCGAACGGGCGATCATCGCCGCCGCCCTCCCCGGCGGCGACAGCACCAAGACACACCTGAACGACAACGACAAGGCGTTCGGCCGCAACGCGCTCCACAAGGCCGACACGACACTCCAGACGTTCGAGTCGACCTACGAGTCGACCGGCAAGAGCTCTTCCGATCTCCTGGCGCCGCTGGACAACGGCAACCCGGAGATCAAGGCCGCCGACATGTACGCGAAGAAGGTGCTCGACAGCCCACTGGGCATGGAGGGCAACAAGCCTCGTACGTACATGGACTGGTTCGACCAGAGCTCCAACAAGATCCAGGCCATGAAGACCATCGAGGCGACCCTCCTCGGTGACATGGAGAGCAAAGCCCGCGAACTGCGTGACGAGTCCCAGCGGGACGCCATCCTCAACGGTGCGATCATCCTTCTGGTCCTCGGCGTGTCGCTCGTCGGTGCCTTCGTCGTGGCGCGGTCCATGATCCGCTCGCTGCGCCGCCTGCAGGACACCGCGACCCGGGTCGCCCAGGACCGTCTGCCCGAGCTGGTCAAGCAGCTCTCCGAGACGGACCCGCAGGACGTCGACACCTCCGTCGAGTCGGTCGGTGTCCACTCCCGCGACGAGATCGGTAAGGTGGCCGCGGCCTTCGACGACGTGCACCGCGAGGCGGTCCGACTGGCCGCCGAGCAGGCGCTGCTGCGAGGCAACGTCAACGCGATGTTCACCAACCTCTCGCGCCGCAGCCAGGGCCTCATCCAGCGTCAGCTGTCGCTCATCTCCGAACTGGAGTCCCGCGAGGCCGACCCGGACCAGCTGTCCTCGCTCTTCAAGCTCGACCACCTCGCGACCCGTATGCGCCGGAACGGTGAGAACCTCCTCGTCCTCGCGGGCGAGGAGCCCGGCCGCCGGTGGACCCGGCCCGTGCCGCTGGTCGACGTGCTCCGTGCCGCCGCCTCCGAGGTGGAGCAGTACGAGCGCATCGAACTGGCCGCGGTACCGGCCACCGAAGTGGCCGGCCGCGTCGTCAACGACCTCGTGCACCTGCTCGCCGAGCTCCTGGAGAACGCCACGTCGTTCTCCTCGCCGCAGACCAAGGTCCGGGTCACGGGTCACGCGCTGCCCGACGGCCGTGTGCTCGTCGAGATCCACGACACCGGCATCGGCCTCTCCCCCGAGGACCTGGCCGCGATCAACGAGCGGCTGGCCTCGCCGCCGACCGTGGACGTCTCGGTGTCGCGCCGCATGGGTCTGTTCGTGGTCGGCCGTCTGTCCCTGCGTCACGGCATCCGGATCCAGCTGCGCCCCTCCGACTCCGGTGGTACGACCGCGCTCGTCATGCTGCCCATGGAGGTCGCGCACGGCGGCAAGCAGCCACCGAAGCAGGGCAAGGGCCAGCAGGGCGGCGCCCCCGGCGGACTCCTCGCGGGCGGCGCTCCCGGCGGCGGACAGCGTCCCGGTCTCGGAGGTCCCGCGGGGGCTCCCGCCAAGGGCCTGGGCTCGTCCGCTCCGCTCGGCCAGGTCGGTGCGGGTTCCGCGCCGCGGGCCGCGCTCCCCTCGCGCGACGGCGGACCGCGCCAGCCGCAGCAGGACAACGGCCAGCAGTTCGGCAACCAGCAGGCCCCCGGTCTCCCGGGCCAGGGCCGCGCGGAGGCACCGCGTCAGGGAGGCGGACTCTCCGGAGCCTTCGGCGGCGGTGCCCGGATGGGCGCACGCGGGCCGCAGGACGGATCGGCAGGTACGGACCCGAACCGGCCCAACCTCTTCGGCCACTCCGGATCGCAGCAGGGCCAGCAGAGCGGCCCGCCCGCGCGGCAGGCTCCGCAGCCGCAGCAGGCCCAGTTCGGCCAGGGCGCCCCGCAGCAGCCCGGTGGCCCCGACCGCCAGCTGCCGCCGTCCGGCGGGCCGCGGGCCGAACTGCCCGGCGGCAACGCGCAGCACCCGCAGCACCCGCAGACCACGAACTGGGGCACCGAGGAGCAGGGCGCCCAGCGGCGCCCGCAGCCGGACGTCCCGCGCGGTCACGAGGAGGCGGACGCCGGACGCTTCGCGCGGCCGGGCAGCTCCGCCCCGAACCAGCAGTTCAGCCCGCCGAACCAGCGCCCCCAGGTGAACGACCGTCAGGGATACGGTGCCACGGCTGAGTTCGCCCGTCCGGACTTCTCCGCGCCGCAGGCACCGCAGGTCCCGGACGCGGCGAGTACCGCGCAGTTCGCCCGCCCGGACTTCGACGCGCCTATGCCGCAGGGCCAGGGCTACGGCGCCCAGGCACCGCAGCGGCAGGACGACGCCGACTTCGGCGCACCGCGGCATCCGGCCCCTCCCGCGGCCGGCCTGCCGCAGCGGCCTGCGCTGCAGCAGCAAGAGGTACTTCCGCCCGCCGGCCCGGGTGACGGGCGCACGCCGCTGTTCGACACGCTGGAGACGAACTGGTTCCACGGCGCGCAGCAGGGCGGCCAGCAGCCGCCCGCGGCCGAGCCGCAGGCACCGGTCGCTCCCCAGCCCGTCGGGAACCCGGCTCCGCCCATGCCCAGGCGTGGTGCGGCTGACACCGGCGTCACGAGTTCCTGGCGCGCTTCGCCCAACGACGAGCTCGTGCGGCAGGCGGAGCGGGTCAAGAAGCCCGCCGCGGGCGGGATCACTACGTCCGGGCTGCCTCGCAGGGTCCCACGTGCCAATTTGGTACCGGGCACCGCCCAGCAGCAGAATCATCAGTCCGGACCCCAGGTTTCGCGTGCGCCCGATGACGTACGCGGCCGTCTGACAAATCTCCGCCGGGGCATCCAGCAGGGACGACAGGCCAACAACGGCTCGTCTACCGGCAGTTTCCATCTCGGCCCCACTCACCAGCAGGAGCGTTAGTTGAGCCCCATGAGTCAGGCCGCGCAGAATCTGAACTGGCTGATCACCAACTTCGTGGACAACACCCCAGGGGTGTCCCACACGGTGGTGGTCTCCGCGGATGGCCTGCTGTTGGCGATGTCCGAAGGTTTCCCGCGTGACCGCGCCGATCAGCTGGCGGCCGTCGCGTCAGGTCTGACGTCGCTGACGGCGGGCGCCTCCCGGATCTTCGAAGGCGGCGCCGTGAGCCAGACGGTCGTGGAGATGGAGAGGGGCTTCCTCTTCCTCATGTCCATCTCCGACGGATCGTCACTCGCCGTCCTCGCCCACCCGGACGCGGACATCGGCCTGGTCGGATACGAGATGGCCCTTCTCGTCGACCGCGCGGGGACCGTCCTCACACCGGATCTCCGCGCCGAGCTACAAGGCAGTCTGCTCCACTAGCCGGCCATGCGGCAGACGACTGACACGATCCCCCCAGGTACTACTCAAAACCCTCACCCATCCGGCCGCACGAGTCCCCCCACCGGCCACCTTCAGACGGCAAGACGACACCCTGCTGTCACGCCCGGAGGATTTATGACCCCGCCACCCGCCTCACCGGATCCGTATGGCGCACTGCACCACGCGTCGTACGACGGTGAAGGCGACCAGCCGCTGGTCCGTCCGTACGCAATGACCGGCGGCCGGACCCGGCCGCGTTACCAGCTCGCCATAGAGGCGCTGGTCAGCACCACGGCAGACCCCGCTCACCTCGGGACGCTGCTTCCCGAGCACCAGCGGATCTGCCACCTCTGCCGTGAGGTCAAGTCGGTGGCCGAGGTCTCGGCCCTGCTGTCCATGCCCCTGGGCGTGGCGCGGATCCTCGTGGCGGACCTGGCGGAAGCCGGCATGGTGGCCATCCACCAGCCGGGCAACGGAGAGGCCGGCGGCGCGCCGGATGTGACACTGCTCGAAAGGGTGCTCAGTGGACTTCGCAAGCTCTAGCGGCGGTACGGGTACGGCCCGCGCAACCACCTCGGCGAAGATCGTGGTGGCAGGGGGCTTCGGCGTGGGTAAGACCACGTTTGTCGGTGCCGTTTCGGAGATCAATCCGCTGCGCACCGAAGCCGTGATGACGTCCGCCTCCGCGGGCATCGACGACCTGACCCACACCGGGGACAAGACCACCACCACGGTGGCCATGGACTTCGGACGCATCACCCTGGACCAGGACCTCATCCTGTACCTGTTCGGCACCCCCGGACAGGACCGCTTCTGGTTCATGTGGGACGACCTGGTCCGCGGCGCCATCGGCGCCGTCGTCCTCGTCGACACCCGCCGCCTCGCCGACTGCTTCCCCGCGGTCGACTACTTCGAGAACAGCGGCCTCCCCTTCGTCATCGCCCTCAACGGCTTCGACGGACACCAGCCCTACACCCCCGACGAAGTACGCGAAGCACTCCAGATCGGCCCCGACGCACCGATCATCACGACGGACGCCCGCCACCGCGCGGACGCCAAGAGCGGCCTCATCACCCTGGTCGAGCACGCCCTCATGGCCCGGCTGAAGTAGGGCAAGTCCGAATCGATCTACGGAAGTTGCTGTAGTCACACGGGGGTGGCCTGTGTCCTTTGACACGATCCGCCCCCGTGTTCATAACATTTCGACAGTGAATTGTCCCGTCATCGCCACCCGGCGCGTACGCCCGGTGCCGCTGCGCGCACACGAGCCTCGCCTTTTGACGGGGCTCGCTCTTTATGCCCGTTTTATCTTTGACGGGCGTCACTCGGAATAACAGATTCCGACTGTTTGGAACGCGACCCATCCGCGTGCTGCAATGCCTCGAACTACCGAGTAGTACGGCCCCTGAACGATAATCCGGCACAACGTAGGTGCCGACGCCGAGAGGTTGTTGGTCGAGTGAGGCGAGGCAACGAGGGCTCCGCAGCGCAGCCGGAGCGGGGCAACTTCACCCCGCCGCGCGCCGCGGTGTCGCCTTCGGACACGTCCCAGGCGGAGCCGGCGGGTGGCAGCACCAGTCGCCTGTCACCACGCAACTGGCGGGTGCCCACCCGGCTGAACGCGATTCTCCTGATACCCGCGCTGGTCGGCCTGGTCATGGGCGGCTTCCAGGTGAAGGCGTCGGTCGACACCTGGAACGAGGCCCAGGACGCCGAGAAGACGGCGCTGATCGTACGAGCGGCCGGGGAATACGGACAGGCGCTGCTGAACGAGCGTGACCTCACCGCCCAGCCGCTGCTGTCCAACGAGCGCACCGCCTCGGAGGTCGAGGAGGTGCGTGCCACCACCGACGCGGCCGCCGCGAAGTTCGACACCGCCGTGCAGGACATGCCGGACAAGGAGGGCCTCGACCGCCGCCTGAAGCTGTTCAAGGTGGAGGAGCCGCTGCTCCCCGAGTTGCGCAAGGCCGCCTACGCCGAGGCCATGGACCCGGTGAAGACGGAAGAGGGCTACACCAAGGTCCAGCACTCGCTCATGGAGTTCTCCAACGAGCTCGGCCTGGGCACCGGCAACATCACGAGCTACGGCCGGACCGTGTACGCGCTCGAGCTGGCCAAGGCCGCAGAATCGCTTCAGCGCTCGATCGGCATGCACCTGCTGGTGCGGCCGAGCCAGGAGGAGCGCAACTTCAACGGCCAGGTCACGGCGTTCAGCTCGTACAACTACCTGGAGCAGATCGCCCTCGGTGAGTTCATCTCCGGTGGCACGGGGGCTGACGCCGCCCGGCTCAAGGAAGTCATGGCCGGCAAGGCCGCCGAGGGGGCCGAGCAGCTGAAGGCCGCCAAGGCCCAGGCGCGGGCCGCCGGGAAGCCCTTCGTCTCGCCTCCGAGCATCGACGGTTCGGTGTTCGACGGCATGGCACAGCAGATCGGCCAGGGCAAGCAGCCGGACGAGCTGAAGGCCAAGGGCATCACGCCCGAGACCTGGATGGCCGCGGCCACCGCGAAGTTCGACGGCTACACCACGGTCGAGAACGAGCTCGTGGACAAGGCGGTGACCGAGGCGGCGGAGATCTCGGCCGACGCCAGGAACGACGCCATCGTCAACGCCGCGATCGTGATCATCGCGCTGCTGGCGGCCTTCATCATCGCCGGGCTCATGGCCCGCCAGATGAGCCGCTCGATGCGTCAGCTGCGTACGGCAGCCTTCAGCATTGCCGAGCAGCGCCTCCCGATGCTGGTCGACCAGCTCTCACGGACCGAGCCCGGCCGGGTGGACACCCGTGTGCAGCCCATCCCGATCAACAGCCAGGACGAGATCGGCGAGGTGGCCCGCGCCTTCGACCAGGTCCACCGCGAGGCTGTCCGGCTCGCGGCCGAGCAGGCCATGCTCCGGGGCAACGTCAACGCGATCTTCACCAACCTGTCGCGCCGCAACCAGTCGCTCATCGAGGGCCAGCTGACCCTCATCACCGACCTGGAGAACAACGAGGCCGACCCGGACCAGCTGGAGAGCCTCTTCAAGCTGGACCACCTGGCCACCCGTATGCGCCGTAACGGCGAGAACCTCCTCGTCCTCGCCGGCGAGGAGCCGGGCCGCCGCTGGAACCAGCCGGTGCCGCTGGTCGACGTGCTGCGCGCCGCATCGTCCGAGGTGGAGTCCTACGAGCGCATCGAGCTCACCGGTGTTCCGGAGAGCGAGATCCACGGTCAGGCCGTGACCGACCTCGTGCACCTGCTGGCAGAGCTGCTGGAGAACGCGACCACCTTCTCCTCGCCGCAGACCAAGGTCCGCGTCACCGCGACCCGGCTGCCCGACGGACGCGTCATGGTCGAGATCCACGACAAGGGCATCGGCCTCACCGCCGAGGACTTCGCCGACATCAACCACAAGCTGGCCAACCCGCCGACCGTGGACGCCGCGGTGTCCCAGCGCATGGGTCTGTTCGTGGTCGGCCGGCTTGCCGACCGGCACGGCATCCGCGTCCAGCTGCGCCCCTCGGGCGAGCAGTCCGGCACCACGTCCCTGGTCATGCTGCCGGACCCCATCACCCACGGTGGCGGCGGCGAATCGTCGCCCGACGGGGACTTCACCGTCTCCTCGATCATTCCCGAGCAGCAGCAGACGCCGGCGTTCGACCCCATGCCGCAGCCGGTTCCGATGCGTACGGCGGCGGAACTCGGATTCGACGACTCGCGCTACGACACCCCGGCGGCGGACTCCCCGCAGCTGGACCCGGTCAACCGTTCGCTGATGCGTGAGGAGCGGCGTGCCGCTCTGGAGGCGCAGACGGGCGGCGAGCGCGCGGCCTTCCAGGGCGACGGCGCCCCACAGCAGGGCTTCCAGCAGGAGCAGTACGGCCAGGGCCAGTACGCCCAGGAGCAGTACGCACCGGGGCAGTACTCCCAGGGGCAGCAGGAGTACGCACAGCCCGCCTACGAGGGCGGGTACGAGTCGTACGCCACGGGGAACGGTTACCAGGAGCCGCAGCAGAACGGCTATACGGAACCCACGTATGCCGCTCAGGATGGCCGGCAGGAGCAGTACGCCGACCAGTTCGCGCCGCAGAGCGACCAATCGCACCAGGGTGAATGGGCAGCGCAGGAGTCCTACCAGGGTTCCTTCGAGTCTCAGGTGCAGACCGAAGCGGAATCCGCGGCGAGCACTCCCGCCGAGGAGCCGGAGAGCGTAGGCTTCGACCGCCCGGGACCCATCCCCGGCCCTGGTCACGATCTGACCGAAGCGGGTCTCCCGCGCCGCGGTGCGGGCCAGCAGCACTGGCAGCCGACAGGCCGCGGAAACGATCAGCCCGCGGTGCCGGAACAGCGGTCGCTGCCGGAGGCTCCGCAGCAGGAGGCGGAGACCGCCGACGGAAACGGCGACGACGACTGGCGTTCGGCGAACGACGAGCGCTGGGAGCGGGCCGAGAATCTCCGGGATCCGAAGGCGGGCGGGATCACCCCGTCCGGTCTCCCCCGGCGCGTGCCCAAGGCCAATCTGGTCGAGGGCACTGCGGAGCAGACCCAGCAGGGCGGCCCCCAGGTCTCCCGCGCCCCGGAGGACGTGCGGGGCAGGTTGAGCAACCTGCGCCGCGGCGTCCAGCGAGGACGTACCGCGGGGTCGGACACAAGTAATACCTACAACCAGGAGCGTTAGTGTGAGCCCGATGAGCCAGGCGGCGCAGAATCTGAACTGGTTGATCACCAACTTCGTGGACAGCACCCCAGGGGTGTCCCACACGGTGGTGGTCTCCGCCGACGGACTCCTGCTGGCGATGTCCGAAGGTTTCCCGCGTGACCGCGCCGACCAGCTGGCGGCCGTCGCCTCCGGTCTGACGTCGCTGACCGCGGGCGCCTCCCGGATCTTCGAAGGCGGTGCCGTGAATCAGACCGTTGTGGAGATGGAGCGAGGATTTCTCTTCCTCATGTCCATCTCCGACGGATCCTCACTCGCCGTCCTCGCCCACCCGGATGCCGATATTGGCCTGGTTGGATACGAAATGGCACTTCTCGTAGACCGTGCAGGAAGTGTTCTCACCCCGGATCTCCGCGCCGAGCTGCAGGGAAGTCTTCTTAACTAATAGACAGACAGTGCGTTTCTCGTCACCGCGCCATAAGGTGCGGTGGCGCGGCACCACTGGGATGGCGACCGGCAGTCGGAGGAGGAAACGTGGCGACACCCACAGGCGGACACCCGTACGAGGGCGGTCAGCGGGTCCCGGGTGAGCAGGGTGACAACCGTTTCAACACCCCCTCCATGCCCGGCAGACAGGGTCCGCAAGACTCTTACCAGCCGTATCAGCCATACCAGCGGTCCCAGCAGGGCGGCGACTGGCAGCAGCAGCCCGATCCCGGGTGGCCGCAGCAGCAGCCCCAGTACCAGCAGCCGCAGCACGAACAGCGGCCTCCGCAGCGGTACGAGGCGCCGCCGTCCCGCATCCAGCCCGTCCAGCGGCAGGCGCCCGCGCCCGAGAAGCCCACGGCGCACAACCCGCTGGTCCGTCCGTACGCAATGACCGGCGGCCGGACCCGGCCGCGTTACCAGCTCGCCATTGAGGCGTTGGTCAGCACCACGGCCGATCCGTCGAGGCTCCAAGGGCAGTTGCCCGAGCACCAGCGGATCTGCCGGCTCTGCATCGAGATCAAGTCGGTGGCCGAGATCTCGGCCCTGCTCTCGATCCCCCTCGGCGTTGCCCGGATCCTCGTCGCCGACCTGGCCGAGGCCGGACTCGTCGCTATTCATCAGCCCGGCGGCGACGAGGCCGCCGGCGGCCAACCAGCCGTGACACTGCTCGAAAGGGTGCTCAGTGGACTTCGCAAGCTCTAGCGGCGGAGCAGCCCGCTCCACTACCTCGGCGAAGATCGTGGTGGCAGGGGGCTTCGGCGTGGGTAAGACCACGTTTGTCGGTGCCGTTTCGGAGATCAATCCGCTGCGCACCGAAGCCGTGATGACGTCCGCCTCCGCGGGCATCGACGACCTGACCCACACCGGGGACAAGACCACCACCACGGTGGCCATGGACTTCGGACGCATCACCCTGGACCAGGACCTCATCCTGTACCTGTTCGGCACCCCCGGACAGGACCGCTTCTGGTTCATGTGGGACGACCTGGTCCGCGGCGCCATCGGCGCCGTCGTCCTCGTCGACACCCGCCGCCTCGCCGACTGCTTCCCCGCGGTCGACTACTTCGAGAACAGCGGCCTCCCCTTCGTCATCGCCCTCAACGGCTTCGACGGACACCAGCCCTACACCCCCGACGAAGTACGCGAAGCACTCCAGATCGGCCCGGACACTCCGATCCTGACGACGGACGCCCGCCACCGCGCGGACGCCAAGAGCGCCCTGATCACTCTGGTCGAGCACGCCCTCATGGCCCGGCTGCGCTGATCCCCCCGTCGCACGGCGAAGGCCCCGTACTCCTTGGAGGAGTACGGGGCCTTCGTCCGTTTCAGGGGCCCTCGGGGCCGTGGAACAGCCTCAGCGGCCGTTCTCAGCCCTGCCAGCTGTGCGGAGCACGGAATCCAGGGGTGCGCTCCAGTCGGCGCCATCCGGCCGTGTCGCGGCCACGGCGGGCGGGCGCGTCGGCGCGGCCGGCCGCACGGGCGAGGAGGACCGCGGTGATGGCGGCGAGTTCCTCGGGGCCGGCCTGGCCCTTCTCGACGCGCAGGACCGAATCGGCGGGGGTGACGCTCATGGTGGTGTCTCCGTCTTCTGGGCAGGTGGTCGCGGGCGGGCGGGGTGGCCGCTTCGGCTGCGACTACTGCGGCGGGTTGCCGTGCTTGCGGGACGGCAGGTCGGCGTGCTTGTTGCGGAGCATCTCGAGCGAGGCGATCAGCACCTCGCGCGTCTCGGCGGGGTCGATGACGTCGTCCACCAGGCCGCGCTCGGCCGCGTAGTAGGGGTGCATCAGCTCGGCCTTGTACTCCTTGACCATGCGGGCCCGCATGGCCTCGGGGTCCTCGGCGTCCGCGATCTGACGGCGGAAGATGACGTTGGCGGCACCCTCCGCGCCCATCACCGCGATCTCGTTGGTCGGCCACGCGTAGGTGAGGTCCGCACCGATGGACTGGCTGTCCATGACGATGTACGCGCCTCCGTAGGCCTTGCGCAGGATCAGCGAGATCCTCGGCACGGTCGCGTTGCAGTACGCGTACAGAAGCTTCGCACCGTGGCGGATGATCCCACCGTGCTCCTGATCGACGCCGGGCAGGAAGCCGGGTACGTCCAGCAGAGTGACGATGGGAATGTTGAACGCATCGCACATCTGGACGAAACGCGCGGCCTTCTCGGACGCCTCGATGTCCAGGACACCCGCGAGGGCCTGCGGCTGGTTGGCCACGATGCCGACGACCTGGCCGTCGAGCCGCGCCAGGGCGCAGACGATGTTGCGGGCCCAGCGCTCGTGGATCTCCAGGAAGTCGCCGTCGTCGACGAGCTCCTCGATGACCTTGTGCATGTCGTACGGGCGGTTGCCGTCGGCCGGGACCAGGTCCAGCAGGACGTCGCCGCGCCGGTCGGCCGGGTCGTCGCTCGGGTGGACCGGCGGGTTCTCCCGGTTGTTGGAGGGCAGCATCCCGATCAGGTAGCGGACCTCGGCGATGCAGGTCTCCTCGTCGTCGTACGCGAAGTGCGCGACGCCCGAGGTCTCGGCGTGCACGTCGGCGCCGCCGAGGCCGTTCTGCGTGATCTCCTCGCCGGTGACCGCCTTGACGACGTCGGGTCCGGTGATGAACATCTGCGAGGTCTCACGGACCATGAAGACGAAGTCCGTCAGTGCCGGGCTGTAGGCGGCGCCGCCCGCGCACGGGCCGAGCATCACCGAGATCTGCGGGATGACACCGGAGGCCCGGGTGTTGCGCTGGAAGATCCCGCCGTACCCGGCGAGCGCGGACACGCCCTCCTGGATGCGGGCGCCGGCGCCGTCGTTCAGCGAGACCAGCGGCGCACCGGCCGAGATGGCCATGTCCATGATCTTGTGGATCTTGGTGGCATGGGCCTCGCCCAGCGCGCCGCCGAAGATGCGGAAGTCGTGGGCGTAGACGAACACCGTCCGGCCGTCGACCGTCCCCCAGCCGGTGATGACACCGTCGGTGTACGGCTTCTTCGTCTCCAGGCCGAATCCGGTCGCGCGGTGCCGGCGCAGCTGCTCGACCTCCTTGAACGATCCCTCGTCCAGCAGCAGCGCGATGCGCTCCCGGGCCGTCAGCTTGCCCTTGGCGTGCTGCGCCTCGGTCGCCCGGTCGCTCGGTCCACGCCGGGCCTGCTCGCGCAGCGCCAGCAGTTCGGCCACGCGGCCACGCGTGTCGCTCGGCTCGGCCGGGATTTCGTCCACAACGGTCATGTACCGACCCTACGAAGCCGACAGCACAAAGCCGCCGTCCACTCCACACAGTCTCCTGCCCGGTTTCCTGGTGACACCTGACAGAATCCGGGCACCATGCAGCCCATCCGCCAGCCCGGCGGGCTTCCGCTTTGTAGGGCCTCGACAAACCCCTGGATGTGGCCCCGGACAAATGCAGGCCAGCGCGCCACGCCGCGGTTCCACCGGGGCGGCCGACCCGTGACACCACAATGGCAGAGGCCGGACCGGAACGGACCGGGGTGCACCACCCCTTGGACCAGTGACGCCTTCACCCGTGCGGCACGGACATCCGGCACGGCCCCGGGCCCGCTCGACGCCCGCGCGAGACGCCGTGGCCGCAGGACCGGCCGGCACCCGCGGAGACGCACTCACGGTCCCGCCCTCGCCCGCGAGGCGCACCGGCCGATCCGTGCGCGCCACCTTCGCGGCCCCCGATCCGCGCGCCGCATCCACCGACGCGTTCGGGCCCTGTTCACCTTACGCATCCCCATCCGGACCCGGAGTCGGGAAATCCCGCCTGGAGGCGTCGAGTTGTGAAGAACGACACCTCTCTGAGAGCGCTCTCAGTCATAACTCTTGACGCTTGCGGGAGGCGTCGCGAGAGTAGTGCGCACCGCAGACGACCTCACGGCCGCTCCTCCCCGCTCCACACCCCACAGCCCTGTCTGCGACCCCCACATCCCGGGAGTTCCCTCGTGATTTCACGCGGAACGTTCCTGACGGGCGCCGCCGCGTCGGCGACCGCGCTCACCTACCCGCTCTGGGGCAGCACCCTGAGCCCGCGCACCTCGGCCGCCGCAGCGACCTGTGAACTGGCCCTGGAGAACCGCTCGTTGCCCGGCACCGTGCACGCCTACGTCGCCGGCCACGAACAAGGCACCGACCGCTGGGTCCTCCTCCGCGCGGACGGCGGCGTCTACCGGCCCGACTCCCCCGGCGCCCCGCAGACGCCACTGCCCGTGGACTGCGCCATCCCGCTGAAGGCGGCGGGCGCCGGCTCCGTCGTCCTGACGTTGCCGCAGATGTACGGGGCGCGGGTCTACTTCGTGCGCGACGACAAGCTGGACTTCTACCTGAACCCGGGGCCGTCCCTGGTCGAGCCCGCCTTCGCGACGGCGACGGACCCCAACTACGGGCGCACCTGGTCGTTCTGCGAGTTCACCTTCAATCCCCAACAGCTGTACGCCAACATCAGCTACGTCGACCTGGTGACGGCGCTGCCGATCGGTCTGACCCTGGAGGGCGACGCGACGCACACCGTGGCTCCCCTTCCGGACGGCGCGGTCCAGCGCATCGCGGACGACCTGACGGCCCAGGCGGCAGCCGACGGGCAGCCCTGGGACAAGCTGGTCACCCGCGGACAGGACGGCAAGGTGCTGCGGGTCGTATCTCCGCAGAACCTGATGGCACCGTTCTTCGACCGGCCCGACCAGATGCCGTTCCGCGACCTGTTCACCGCGCAGATCGACCAGGTCTGGGAGAAGTACCGCTCCGCCGATCTGCGGATAGACCTGCAGGGCGGCCGGGGCACCCTGGCCGGCCGGGTCAGCGGCGACACGCTGACGTTCGAGGGCGGTCACACCTTCGTGAAGCCGACGTCGAAGGACATCTTCACCTGCAACCACGGACCCTTCACGAACAACTTGGGCGACTCCGACGACAAGAAGGCCCTGCTCGCCAGGATCGCGGCGGGCTTCAACCGGTCGATCATGCTCAGCCACCCGCAGCAGCCCAACGGGACCACGGTCGCGGACTACTACAAGGGCGCGGTGACGAACCACTGGTCACGCGTCGTCCACGCGAACTCCCCCATCGGGTACGCGTTCCCCTACGACGACGTGCGCCCCGACGGTGAGCCGGACGTCTCGGGGGCGGCGCACGACGGGAACCCGCGCCGCTTCACGGTGAGCGTCGGCTCCTGACCCGTCCCCACGCGACGCCTGCCCGGACGCCGCGGATCCGCGGTGTCCGGGCCGGGCCCTGTCCGGCACCCGTACGGCCCAGTCCGGCCTGCGGGCCCGGACCACGGGGCGGATCGTGGGCAGATGTCCTCACCCGACGAACCGCCCGCCGGGGACCCCGGTGACCTGGTTCTCCTCCAGGACCTGCGCCTGATCGACGGAACGGGGGCCCCGCCCGTACCGGATGCCGCGCTGCTGATCCAGGGGACGACGATCCGGTGGGCCGGCCCCGCCGGACTGCTGCCGGCGGACCTCTCACCGGCCGGGCGGCTGGGACTGGGCGGACGGACCGTGTGTCCCGGCTTCATCGACACCCATGTGCACTTCGCCCTGCCGGGCCCCTCGGGCAATCCCCTCCAGGGCCTGTACGAGCTGCCGACCTACCGGACGCTGAAGGTGCTGGAACGGCTGCGCGTCACGCTGGAGAACGGGGTGACGACCGCGCGGGACCTGATGGGCCTGGACGCCGGGTTCCGGCAGGCCGTCGCGGAGCGGAGGATCGCCGGGCCCCGGCTGCTGGTCTCCGTCACCATGCTCAGCCAGCGGGCCGGTCATGCCGACTTCACTCTTGCCTCCGGGATCGACGGACTCGCGGTCGCCGTCACCTTCCCGGAGACCCCGCCCAGCCTGGTCGGGTCCGTCGACGACATGCGGGCCAGGGTCCGCGACCTCGTCGCGGCCGGCGCCGACTGCGTCAAGCTGGCCACCAGCGGTGGCGTCACCTCTCCCCACGACCAGCCGGACTGGCTGGGGCTACGGCCGGAGATGATCAGGGCGGCGGTCGAGGAGGCCCGGGCCTACGGCGGCCTCCCGGTCGCCGCGCACGCCATCGGGCGTCCCGGTATCGAGGCGGCCGTACGGTCCGGAGTCACCAGCATCGAACACGGTTACGCCCTGGACGACGAACTGAGGGCGGAGATGGTGGACCGGGGCCAGTACCTCGTACCGACACTGCTGGAGACGACACAGGACCTCGACCCGGCGCGCACCTCGCCCTCCGCGTACGAGAAGGGGGTGCGCTGGCACCGGATCGCCCAGGAGTCGGTGGCACGCTCCGCCGAGGCGGGCGTCCGCATCGCCATGGGTACGGACAGCGGTCTGGCGGTGGGGCACGGCCACAACCTCAAGGAGCTGGGCCTGCTGGTGGACCTCGGGGGGCTGACCCCGATGGCGGCGATCGTCTCGGCGACCCGCGAGGCCGCCCGGCTGTGCGGTGTCGGCGAGCTGACCGGCACGCTGGAGGCCGGCAAAGCAGCCGACCTGGTGGTCACCGACGTCGACCCCTTGACCGACATCGCGGCGCTGGGCGAGCCGTCCCACATCCTGGCGGTGCTGAAGGAGGGCCGGACCGTCATCGACCGGGCCGGCGTCCTCGGTACGGGCGTCCTTCCCGCGCTCCTGCCCTGACCCGATCGCAGGGCGCGGGGTGCGGGGTGCGGGGTGGGGGGGTGCGGGATATCCCCGCTCCGACCGGAGCGGGGACACCGTCCAGCGGGGTTCTCGGCGCGTCAGCAGCCGCCGCAGTTGTAGTACGTCACGTCCCAGTGGTTGCCCTCGTCCGCGTAGACGTTGCCGGATCCGGACTTGTACTGAGGGGCGCCGTCACCACGCAGCCCGATGTAACTGAACACGCCCTTCACGTAGTTCGTCAGGCAGGTGGTCTTGGCGAAGTCGAGCTTGTAGCCGTTCCAGTGCGAGTACGTGCCACTGGCGTGGCCGGTCTCGGTGCCCCCGGTGATGTTGAGTGCGCAGCCCGTGGCGCTCTTCAGCGTCTGGGCGCCCTGGGCCGTGGCCAGGTTCAGCTGGTCGAAGGACGTGCAGGTGGAGACGTTCCGGTTGGAACACCCGCCCGAGGACGACCACGTGATGCCGGAGGAGCTGAAGCGGGAGGTCGCCTGGGAGTGGGTGAGCTTGGTGGCCGCGTGCGCCTCGGTCGCACCGCCGCCGAGGACGCCGACGCCGGGCGCGAGGAGGGCGCCGAGGACGAGGGCCAGAGCGGTCAGGGCCGAGCGGAGTCTGGGACGGGTCAGCATGGGGGGTCCTCCTGCTCATGACAAATTTCAGGGCATGGAGATACTGCCCGAGCTCTGTGCGCGTCGCCAGGGGGCAGCGGCGACATCGCGACACGCACGGCGACTTCCGGACCGGCCTGGACCCTTGATGTTGAACATTGAACAAAAAGACGCTAGAGTCAATCTCGTTGAAGGTTAAACCAATACTTCGACGGCCTGTCGTACAGAACACGTCGGAAACCGCCCCGAGGAGGAGCCATGGCTCTGTTCAACCGCAAGAACACCGCCCCGTCCACCACCGCCACCCTCGCCGTGGACCCGGCACTGGCCGCACTGACCGGCACGTACACGATCGACCCCAGCCACAGCAGCATCGGTTTCACCGTGCGCCACGCCATGGTCACGAACGTGCGTGGCTCCTTCGGTGAGCACGAGGGCACGCTGACACTGGACGGCGCGAACCCGGCAGCCTCCACCGCTTCCATCGACGTCCAGATCTCCAGCGTCGACACCGGCATCGCCGACCGCGACGGCCACCTGGTCAGCGGTGACTTCTTCGACGCCGAGAAGTACCCCCTCATGACCTTCCGCTCCACCCACGCCGAGCAGCTCGGCGGCGACTCCTACCGCGTCACCGGCGACCTGACGATCAAGGACGTCACCCGTCCGCTCGCCATCGACCTGGAGTTCAACGGGTCCGCCACCGACCCCTACGGCAACGAGCGCATCGGCTTCGAGGGCAGCGCCGACATCCTGCGCTCCGACTGGGGCCTGACCTGGAACGCCGCCCTGGAGACCGGCGGGGTCATGGTCAGCGACAAGGTCAAGCTCAGCTTCGACATCTCCGCCATCAAGGCCCCCCCCGCAGGCCTGACCCGTCCGGACCGAGCTCGCCCGCCGGCCCTCCCCTCCGGGGTAGGACGGCGGGCGCTCGGCGTCCGGCCGACGGCCCCCTCACCAGCCGGGGATCACGCCGCGCGGCGGACCTTCAGCGCGTTGTCCGTGCGGGTGGTGGGGTTGCCGTCGGGGTCGTTCTGGACCCGCTCGTGCTCCCCGCTGAGCAGTACCTCCCACTCCCCGTCCGGGAGTTCGAGGGAGGCGAGCACCTCGTCCGTCGTCGGCAGTTCCATGTCCGCGTGGCCGTGGTCCCAGGAGGGGAAGCCCGCGTGCCCGACGATCAGGAGCACACCACCGGGCGCGACGGCGTCGGCGGCCCGGCGCAGGATCCGTTCACGCGGCAGGTCCCCCATGGAGTGCAGGAACTGCGCGGAGACCAGGTCGTACTCCCCCGCCGGGAACGTGGCCCCCAGATCGTGCCACTGCCAGTCGATCCGGTCCGCGACACCGGCGTCGGCCGCGTGCACCGCCGCCCGCTCCAGGGCGACCCGCGAGATGTCGGTCGCGGTGACCTGCCAGCCCCCCCGCGCGAGCCAGACCGCGTCGGCTCCCTCACCGCAGCCGAGGTCGAGGGCGCGCCCCGGCTTCAGGTCCCCCACCTCACGGACCAGGACCGTGTTGGGCTTGCCGCTCCAGATCCGGTCGCTCTCGCGGTACCGGTCGTCCCACATCTCGGCGTCGGTCCGCGTGCTGTCCGTGGTCATCGTGTCTCCTGCAGTCCGTGACGGCGGTCCCCGAGCACGCGCTCGGTGACCTGACGCTCGGCCTCGGCCGAGAAGGGGGTGCGGCGTGCCGCGACCGCGCGGTTGGTGTCGTCGGTGACCAGGTCCATGTTGATCATCGAGGCGGCCTTGAGTCCGGCGGCGGCCGCGCCGACCACCTGCTCCATGAGGTTGGCGACGTTACCGGCCACCCACACGCCGGGCACATCGGTGGCTCCGGAGGGGTCGGCCGCGATGTACGAGCCGACCACGTGGTCACCCACGACCAGCTCGGTGGGCACCAGGCCCAGGCCGTCGAGGACCGCCGACCGCGCGGTGAAGCGCGGCTGGACCACGACCGCCCGGCGCGGGATCACGGTGCCCCCGGCCAGCCGTACGCCGGTGAGCCGGTCGTCCCCCACCTCCAGCGCCGCCACCTCGCCGTCCACCACCGCGATCCCGCGTGCGGCGAGCTGCTCGTACTCCTCGTCGCCGAAGTCGGGCTGCTCGTGCCGGAACAGCACCACGTCGTCGGACCACTGGCGCCAGAGCAGGGCCTGGTGCACGGCCATGGGGCTCACGGCCAGGATGCCCACGGCCTGGTCCCGCACTTCCCAGCCGTGGCAGTACGGGCAGTGCAGCACCTCGCGGCCCCAGCGCGCGGCCAGCCCCTCGACGGCGGGCAGCTCGTCGACGAGTCCGGTCGTCACGAGGAGGCGGCGGGCCTCGACGGCGCTCCCGTCCTCCCGTACGACCCGGAAGCCGTCGGCGAGCTTCTCCGCCGTGACCACCTCGCCCCGCTCGATCCCGGCGCCGTACCCGAGCACCTCGGCCCGGCCGGCGGCCAGCAGCTCCGAGGGCGGGGTGCCCTCGCGGCCCAGGTAGTTGTGCACGTGGGACGCGGGTGCGTTGCGCGGGCTGCCCGAGTCGATCACGAGCACGGAGCGCCGCGCCCGGAAAAGGGCCAGGGCTCCGCTCAGCCCGGCGGCCCCGCCGCCGATGACCACGACGTCGTACCGCTGATTCGTCTCGCTCATGCGAATCACCTCCTGTTACGGGAGATGGTGCGCCCGGTGTTCCGATCCGACAAACTTGCTTGCCGATCCGGCAAACTCGCACCAGACCGTCTTGCCCGGACTCCGCTCTCCCACCCCCCAGGCATCGGCGAGCACCCCGACGAGCAGCAGTCCGCGTCCGTACTCCGCGTACGGGGCGGGGCCGGACGTCTCGCGGACCTCACCGCCCCCGCTGTCGTGGACCTCGACGCGGAGCGCGTCCTTCCAGGTCAGCTGCACCCGGAATCCCCTCCCGGGCGGGACCCCGTGGACCAGCGCGTTGGTGGCGAGTTCGCTCACGCAGAGCAGTACGCCGTCGAGGTCCACCTCGCACGCCCAGTCGAGCAGCGCCTCACGCACGAACTGGCGCACGAGGGGGACGGACCTGCGCTCACGGCGGTAGAACGCTTCGCGGAAGGGGGTGAGTTGCGTTGATTCGTTCACGGGACGAGCGTCACAGAACGTCACTACTGTGGGTCACCGCGTCAGGTCGTACACCGCTTCTGTACGGGTGCTGACGGGTCCGGCGGGGTTCACGTACGGGGAGAGGCACTTCATGCACTCGGCGAAGAAGAACAAGCGGGTCACGTCCTGGCACCTCATCGGCGCGCAGCTCGCCGCCTTCCGCCGGGCGGCCGGGCACACGCAGACGTCGCTGGCCGACCGGTTCTGTGTCGGCGAGGACACGATCGCCTCGATCGAGCAGGGGCGCCGGGCCCTCCAGGCGGACTTCGCGGCGCAACTGGACGAACTGCTGGACACCAAGGGCGTGTTGCGGGTCGCTGTGTCGAAGGTGCCGCAGAAGGAGCGGTTTCCGGCGTTCGTGCAGGACTTCGTGGAGTACGAGCAGGAGGCGGTGACGCTGCTGTCCTATCAGAATCAGGTGATTCCAGGGCAGTTGCAGACGGAGGAGTATGCGCGGGCGGTATTCGCCAGTCTTTATCCACCTCTGGAAAAAGACGAGTTGCAGGAGCGCGTCGCTGCTCGTCTCGACCGGCAGCACGTGTGTTCGAACGCAAGCCCCGCCTGATGGCCAACTTCCTGATCGAGGAGTGCGTCCTGGTACGCCCCCTCGGAGGTCGGGCCGTACTCCGCGAACAGCTCGCGCATCTGAGGCGTTGCGCGGAACTGCCCGGCTTGGGCATTCAAATCATGCCTACGAGCCGAGAAACGCACGCCGCGCTCGACGGGCCGATGGTGCTGCTGGAGACCCCCGACCACGATCAGCTCGCCTACATCGAAGGGCAGCGGGTCAGCGTCCTGTTGGACGACCTCGACGAGGTCAGTGTGCTGCATCAGAAATATGGGATGCTGCGTTCGCAGGCGTTTTCCCCCGAGGAAAGCATGCAGCTACTGGACGACCTGCTTGGAGAGTCATGACTCGCGCTGCACACGCCACGACACTCACCTGGTTCAAGTCGAGTTACAGCGGCAGCGAGGGCGGCAACTGCCTCGAAGTCGCCTACGACTGGCACAAGTCCAGCTACAGCGGCAGTGAAGGCGGCGACTGCATCGAGGTCTCCGCCCACCCCGCCGCCGTGCACATCCGCGACTCCAAGGTCACCGACGGCCCCGTGCTCACCGTGCCCCCGGCCGCCTGGGCCGCGTTCCTGAGTAACGCCGCCGGCTCCGCGGTGTAGCGGGCATCCGCGTACCCCACCCGTGGCTCGCCACTCACCGGATCGGTTGGGTGACGCTACCCGGGGACACGCCGGCCTACGGGTGCTGCCCCGGGCCGTCGGTGTGGGGTGCGAGGCGGGTGGGTGAGAGGGCGGTGTCCTCCTCGCCCGGTTCCAGCAGGGTGGCGGCGGCGCCCACGACGAGTGGGTCCGGCTTGCCGACCGCGTCGGGGTCCTTCGCCGCGTAGTCGACGCGGGCCAGGAGGCTGCGCATGGCTTCGAGGCGGGCCCGGCGCTTGTCGTTGCTCTTGACGACGGTCCACGGCGCGTGCGCGGTGTCGGTCGCGCGGAACATGTCGATCTTCGCCGTCGTGTAGTCGTCCCAGCGGTCGAGCGAGTCGATGTCGGTGGGCGACAGCTTCCACTGGCGCACCGGGTCGACCTGACGGATGGCGAAGCGGGTGCGCTGCTCGGCGCGGGAGACGGAGAACCAGAACTTCACCACGATGATGCCGTCGTCGACGAGCATCTCCTCGAACACCGGGCACTGCCGCAGGAAGAGTTCGTACTCGGGCGGGGTGCAGAAACCCATGACGCGTTCGACACCGGCCCGGTTGTACCAGGAGCGGTCGAAGAACACGAGCTCGCCGGGCCCGGGCAGATGGGCCACGTAGCGCTGGAAGTACCACTGTCCCCGCTCGCGGTCCGTGGGCTTGTCCAGAGCCACGATGCGGGCACCACGCGGGTTGAGGCGCTCGGTGAAGCGCTGGATGGTGCCGCCCTTGCCGGCCGCGTCACGGCCCTCGCACACCACGACGACACGGGCGCCGGTGTCCTTGGTCCACCGCTGGAGCTTCAGCAGTTCGATCTGCAGGATGCGCTTGGTCCGCTCGTAATCCCTGCGGCTGATCCTCCGGTCGTACGGGTAGTTCTCGCGCCAGGTCCTTATCGGCCTGCCGGCATCGTCGAGCAGGACAGGCTGTTCCGGCCTGCTGGTGTCGACGGTCAGGCCGTCCAGCAGCTGCTTCTCCACCCGGTCACGGTTCATCGGACCAAGCCTGTCACCCGTTCGCCCCCCGCGCCACCAGGTGGCGCGAGGCCGCGCCGCAGCGACGGTGCGGGGAACAGCCCGCGCGGAAGGCCGCCACCCGGTGAGCCGATCCCCCGGCTGATCACGCGCCGGAGGCCGGTCGCGGCTCCGGGCCCGGTCCGTCAGAACCCGCCGCCCCCGTCGAATCCGCCGCCCCCGCCGAAGCCGCCGCCTCCGCCGAAGCCGCCGCCGTCACCGAAGCCTCCGCCGTCCCCGAACCCACCGAAGCCGGAGGAGTCGAAGTCGGACCCGGACACGTCACCGCCGCTCCAGTCACCGCCGCCGAAGTCGCCTCCGCCGTATTCGGCCGCGTAGGCGGGGGTGGAGAGCGCCGAGCCCAGCACGGTGCCGATCAGGAGGCCGGGCAGCAGCCCGCCGCCGAAGTAGCCGCCGGCCCAGGGGCCGTAGGCCGGGCCGGCCTCCCAGTACGGGCGGCGGCGGCCGTCGCCGACGTCGACCGTGCGGCTCATCGGGTCCTCGCCCTCCCGCAGCCGCGTCTGGTCGGCGCCGCAGACCGGGACCTCGCGGGCCGCTCCGCCGGCCGGAGTCCACATGACGTCCGCGACCGAGGGGCCGTGCCGCGGGTCGAAGAAGCAGGGCGGCCGGCGGGCCGGGAGTTCATGGTGCTTGCGCCGTGCGTCCAGGACGGCGAGGGAGAACCGTCCGTCCTCCAGGGCCTTGGTGACTCCGCGCACGTCGGAGGGGTGGTGGGCGTTGCCCATGCGGGACTTGGCGTCCTCGTAGGAGTCCAGCGCGCGTTCGTAGTCGGCGCGCATCGCGTCGGTGGCACCCGCCTCCCCCGGTTTGAAGTCCAGCCGGTCGAGCGTCTCGCCGTACGCGGTGATGTCCTCGTCCACGACGACGCGCAGCCTTTCGAGAGCGACCCGCTCCTCTTCCTCCTTGCGCTTCCTGTTCCGGCGGACGACCGTGAACGCGATGGCTCCGCCGGCCACGACGACGCCGCCGAGGACGATCAGACCCGCCGCCGGTACGCCGCTCGCGGAGCCGTCCCCGGCGCTGCCGCCGGACCAGGAGGCCGGGGCGCTGCCCTTGGCCTGGTCCAGCGCGCTGTCGACGAAGGCGTTGAGCTGGGTCGCGGCGTCGGTGTCCGTTCCGGGGGCCTTCACGGCCGTGGTGAGGTTCTGCACGGCCCGGGTCGGCATCACCTGCGGGTCCGCGCCCGCACTGAACCCGTCGCCGAGGCGGACCGCGTAGACGCCGGTGATACCGGTGTCGCTGCGCAGGTTCCGCAGGAGGTTGTCGGGCGGGAACTGGGACGTCGCGGGAAGCACGGCCACGAAGACCGGCTTGTCGGCGTCCTTGATCTTCTTCTCCAGGGCGGCCTCCTGCGAGGCCGTGAGCTGGCCGGCAGCCGCCGGGTCCACGTAGACCGGGCCCTGGCGCAGCGCGCGGGCCGCGTCGTCGATGGTGGAGGTGGCGGCCTGGGCGGCCGGGGACAGGGCCAGCACGGCCGCCGAGAGAATCAGCAGCAGGCAGGCCCACAAGGGGGCGAACAGCCTCTTCCGCATACTCCGAAAGTAACCCGAACGGGCGATGAATGCGTCGCCCGCCCGGGTCCCCTTCGTGCTGTTACGCGGTTTTCATGCTGTTACGCGGCGCGGTACGCCGCGCGGAGCTTCGCGACGGCACCGGTCAGGTCACCGGTGAGCAGCAGGTGGTCGGCCTCGGCGAACGGCTTGGACACCGCCGCTGTCAGCTTTCCGCCGTCCAGATCTGGACCTGTACCGGAGCCGCCAACCAGAAGTGGCGGCTCCAGTAGGGAGAGCGGTCAGTCGGTGGGCTCGACGCCCGCGCGCAGCAGACCGTAGGTGTACGCGTCCTCCAGCGCCTGCCACGAAGCCGCGATGACGTTCTCGGCCACACCGACCGTCGCCCAGTCACCAGATCCGTCGCCCGTGGTGATCAGTACCCGGGTGGTGGATTCGGTGCCTGTGCGGCCTTCCAGGATGCGGACCTTGTAGTCGACGAGCTCCAGCTTGGCCAGCTGCGGGTAGATCCGCTCCAGGCCGACGCGCAGCGCTCGGTCCAGCGCGTTGACCGGGCCGTTGCCCTCGGCGGTGGCGACGATCCGCTCACCCTTGGCCCAGAGCTTCACGGTCGCCTCGTTGGCGTGGGTGCCGTCGGGGCGGTCCTCGACGATCGCCCGCCAGGACTCGATGCGGAAGTGGCGGCGGGGCCTGCCGTCCACCTCGGCGCGCAGCAGGAGTTCGAAGGAGGCGTCGGCCGCCTCGTAGGTGTAGCCCTTCAGCTCACGCTCCTTGACCCGCGCGACGACACGGCCGACGAGCTCACGGTCGTCCCCCAGGTCGATGCCGAGCTCCTTGCCCTTCAGCTCGATGGAGGCGCGGCCGGCCATGTCGGACACCAGCATGCGCATGGTGTTGCCGACGCGCGCCGGGTCGATGTGCTGGTAGAGGTCCGGGTCGACCTTGATCGCGGAGGCGTGGAGCCCGGCCTTGTGGGCGAAGGCGGACACCCCGACGTACGGCTGGTGGGTGGACGGCGTGAGGTTGACGACCTCGGCGATGGCGTGGGACACCCGGGTCATGTCGGCGAGCGCACCCTCGGGCAGGACTGCCTTGCCGTACTTGAGCTCCAGTGCGGCGACGACGGGGAAGAGGTTGGCGTTGCCGACCCGCTCGCCGTATCCGTTCGCGGTGCACTGCACGTGGGTGGCGCCCGCGTCCACGGCGGCCAGGGTGTTGGCGACGGCGCAGCCGGT
Source organism: Streptomyces sp. NPDC057428 (assembly GCF_042803195.1). Lineage (NCBI taxonomy): Bacteria > Bacillati > Actinomycetota > Actinomycetes > Kitasatosporales > Streptomycetaceae > Streptomyces > Streptomyces sp. NPDC057428. Next base: position 4,420 of record NZ_JBHVCT010000017.1, on the reverse strand, counting down.
GTCGTCCTGGGCGTGGATACCGATACGGGCGCCGGTGTCGGCGAGGACGGTGGAGACGACGGCCTGGACCTGGGCGGGGAGCATGCCGCCGTTGGTGTCGCAGAGGATGACCACGTCGGCGCCCGCCTCGGAGGCGGTGCGCACGACCGCCTTGGCGTACTCGGGGTTGGCGCGGTAGCCGTCGAAGAAGTGCTCGCAGTCGACGAAGACGCGGCGGCCCTGCTCACGGAGGTGGGCGACGGTGTCGCGGACCATCTCCAGGTTCTCGTCGAGCGTGGTGCGCAGGGCCAGTTCCACATGACGGTCGTGCGACTTGGCGACGAGCGTGATCACCGGGGCGCCCGAGTCGAGGAGTGCCCGGACCTGCGGATCCTCGGCCGCCTTGCCCCCCGCCCTGCGGGTGGCGCCGAACGCGACGAGTTCGGCGTGCCGGAAGTCGATCTCCTGCCGGGCGCGGGCGAAGAACTCCGTGTCCCGCGGGTTGGCGCCGGGCCAGCCGCCCTCGATGAAGCCCACACCGAAGTCGTCCAGGTGCCGGGCAATGGTCAGCTTGTCCGCGACCGTCAGGTTGATGCCTTCACGCTGCGCACCGTCGCGCAGCGTGGTGTCGAAGACGTGGAACGTGTCATCGGGGGCCGTTGCCTTGGTGGTCATGCTGATCTGACTCCTGTCGGGTGGGCGGATCCGGACGAATCGGCTCCACTTGCCCCCATCGTCCCGCGTGCCTCGCTCCGGCCTCGGTGTGGCCGGAAAACGAAAAAACCCCTCGCGGGTGCGAGAGGTCTGCGCGCGGGTCTGGGGCACGATGTCCGTTCCGTACGTGGTGGTACGGGACGGTCACTGCGGACCGGCGCGCCTGCTGCCGGTAATCATGGCGAACGAGGACACGCGAGCAGTCTGGCACAGCAGCGCCACCGGGTCCCGGGCCGTCTCAGGATGCGGGCGTGACGTCCGTCGCAGGCGGGATGCCGCCGGGAGGCGTGAGGGTCTCGTCCACGTAGCCGCGCATGTGGCCCAGGACCTGCTCGCGGGACTCGTACCGGTCCGGGTGCGGCGAAGGCCGCGCCCCGGTGGGGGCGCGGCCTTCGTGCGACGGGACTCGGGGATCAGCCGAGACGGTGCATCCAGCCGTGGGTGTCCTCGGCGATGCCGCGCTGGATGTCCAGCAGGCGCTCGCGCAGTTTCATGGTGACCTCGCCGGGCGTGCCGTCGCCCTGCGTCCACTCGCCGTCGGCGGACTTCACGGTGCCGACGGGGGTGATGACGGCGGCGGTACCGCAGGCGAAGACCTCGGTGAGCGTGCCGTTCGCGCTGTCGTCGCGCCACTGGTCGAGGGAGACGCGACCCTCCTCGGAGGTGTAGCCGAGGTCCCGGGCGACGGTGAGGAGGGAGTCACGGGTGACGCCCGCGAGCAGCGAGCCGGTCAGGGAGGGGGTGACGATCCGCTTGCCGCCGTCCTCCTGCTCGTACACGAAGTAGAGGTTCATGCCGCCCAGTTCCTCGACCCACTTGTGCTCGACGGCGTCGAGGTAGGCGACCTGGTCGCAGCCCTTCGCGGCGGCCTCGGCCTGCGCGAGGAGGGAGGCGGCGTAGTTGCCGCCGGTCTTGGCGTCGCCCATGCCGCCGGGGACGGCGCGCACCCGGTCCTGGGAGAGCCAGATGGAGACCGGCTTCACGCCGCCGGGGAAGTACGCGCCGGCGGGAGAGGCGATGACGAGGAAAAGGTACTCGTTGGCGGGCCGCACGCCCAGGCCGACCTCGGAGGCGATCATGAACGGGCGCAGGTAGAGCGACTCCTCACCGCCGTGCCCGGGCACCCACGCCTGGTCCTGCCTGACGAGGGCGTCGCAGGCTTCGATGAACGTCTCGACCGGAAGCTCGGGCATGGCGAGCCGGGCGGCGGAGCGCTGGAAGCGCGCGGCGTTGGACTCCGGACGGAAGGTGGCGACCGAGCCGTCGGGCTGCCGATAGGCCTTGAGCCCTTCGAAGATCTCCTGCGCGTAGTGCAGGGTCATGTTGGCCGGGTCGATCGAGAGCGGTCCGTACGGCACGAGCTGGGCGTCGTGCCAGCCGCGGCCCTCGGTCCAGCTGATCGTCACCATGTGATCGGTGAAGTAGCGGCCGAATCCGGGGCTGACCAGGATCGCCTCGCGCTCCGCGTCGGACAGCGGGTTCGAGGAGGGCTTGAGCTCGATCGTGGGCGTCGTCATGAGTGCGTGTCCTTCACCGGTCTTGTGTGTGATGGACCGCGACCACGCCCGCCCTCCCGGCCACTGCCGGGCGGTTCGTAGGACGTCCGAGCTCCACCGCGAGCCGCGGTCCCGCGTTCGATTATCTCCCGGGGGCGGCTCTGCACGAAATGACGTGTTCGGTACAGACTCGGTACGACGTGTGCGGCGACGCGAAAAACGCGGTCCAGGGTCGATGGTGGCACCCGGAGACCGCGAGGTGAAGCCGCCGGGTGCGCTTGCGACCCGGCGGCTTCGAAGTGGAGTCGTCGGGTCAGCTCGCTACCCGTACCGCGAGCGCGTCGCCGATCTCGTCGGTGGTGCGGGCGTTCTGTCCGTCACGCTCCGCGAGGTCGGCGGAGACGGCCTCCTCGATGCGCACGGCCTCGGCCTCGTAACCGAGGTGGCGAAGCAGGAGGGCGACGGAGAGGACCGTGGCGGTCGGGTCCGCCTTGCCCTGGCCCGCGATGTCGGGCGCGGTGCCGTGGACCGGCTCGAACATGGACGGGAAGGCACCCGTCGGGTTGATGTTGCCGGACGCGGCCAGGCCGATGCCGCCGGTCACGGCCGCGGCCAGGTCGGTGAGGATGTCACCGAAGAGGTTGTCGGTGACGATGACGTCGAAGCGCTCCGGCTGGGTGACGAAGAAGATCGTCGCGGCGTCGACGTGCAGGTAGTCGGTGGTGACCTCGGGGTACTCGGCCGCGACCTTGTCGAAGATGTTCTTCCACAGGTGGCCGGCGTACACGAGGACGTTGTTCTTGTGGACGAGCGTCAGCTTCTTGCGCGGGCGGCCGGCGGCACGCGCGAAGGCGTCACGCACGACACGCTCGACACCGTGGGCCGTGTTGACGCTGACCTCGGTGGCGATCTCGTGCTCCGTACCGGTGCGCAGCGAGCCGCCGTTGCCCGTGTACGGGCCCTCGGTGCCCTCACGGACGACGACGAAGTCGATCTCGGGGCGGCCGGCCAGCGGCGTCGCGGTGTTCGGGAAGAGCTTCGACGGCCTCAGGTTGATGAAGTGGTCGAAGGCGAAGCGCAGCTTCAGCAGCAGCCCGCGCTCCAGCACACCCGACGGTACGGACGGGTCTCCGATGGCGCCGAGCAGGATGGCGTCGTGGCCCTTGAGGGACTCCAGCTCCGCGTCCGGGAGGGTCTCACCGGTGCGGTGCCAGCGCTGGGCGCCGAGGTCGTACTCCTTGGTCTCCAGCTTCACGTCCTGCGGGAGAACAGCGTTGAGGACCTTGAGGCCCTGGGTGACGACCTCCTGGCCGATACCGTCGCCGGGGATCACTGCGAGATCGATGCTGCGAGACATGGACGCAGCTTAGCCGCCCGTCCCACCCCATGACATTCGCTGTCCACGATGCGGACAGCGGATGTCATGGGGTGCGTACGCCACGGGGTGGGACCAGGACGTGCTCAGTGACCGGTCGACCCGCCGTTGTCACGGCGGTCGAGGGCCCGCTGCAGGGCCGCGGCGGCGTTCTTGCGGTCCGAGTCGGCGGGGCGGGAGGTGTGGCGGACGCGGCGGACAGTGGTCTGGGCCATGAGGGATCGACTCCTTGAGATCGCGTGGATTTCGAGATCAGGACTTCACGACGGATATCGAGATCGGGATTTCGAGGCGCCGGAGGGGACGGGGAGCTGATACCGCAGGGATTGCCTGCTTCGGGGCACGCTCACGACCGCCCATCGCTGGATCAGCGATTCGTTCGGCTCCTACAACGCTAGGACACCCGAGGCCGTCTGTCTCTACAGATACTCGGACTTCCTACTATCTGAGACGGCGCCACGAGCCGGAGGTGCTACGCGAGCCGCCCGTGGCCGTCAGAAGTGAACGGTGAGCTGGGCCTGGATGTGCGCGCGCAGGACGCCGGCCATGTCCGTCCCCAAGTCGCCGAGCAGCCACTGGACCTGGAGGCCGTCCATCAGCGCGATCCACGTCGTCCCGGCGTTCGAGCACCGCGAGCGGCAGCGCCTCCTTGGTCGGCAAGTGGTGCAGCAGTCCGGTGTGCGAGATGCCGCACCGGGTCGCGGTCACCTGCGGGGAGGCACCCCGGTAACCGGCCTCCCCGAACCCGGGAGGCCTCAGTCGTTCAAGATCCCCGAGCCGTGGGATCGGTCACCAACCTCCATGGCCAGAACAACTAGGACCGGATCGGCGCCGGCCGCGGCCCCGCGGGGCCGCG
>NZ_JBHVCT010000016.1:42642-94800 GCF_042803195.1 Streptomyces sp. NPDC057428 | reverse complement strand
CGCGAGGCGGACTTCGTGCGCTTCACCACCGACCTGCGCATCCCACCCACATCCAACCAGGCCGAACGCGACCTGCGACCATCCAAGATCCAAGAGAAGATCTCCGGCCGGCTCACCGACCTGGCCAGCACGGCCGACCGCTACCTGATCCGCGGCGCGCTCTCCACCGCAGTCAAACACGCGGTCAACCCGCTGACCGTGCTCCGCGATGCCTTCACCGGCACCACCTGGCTACCCCCAGCAGCAGCCCTCATCTGACCGCCCACACCCCAGCCGTTGACCACCGGTCACCGGCCGTCACCCCATGCCCGAAACCGTCACGCAACGCGGTCACGCTGAATGCTTACCTTTCGATGCTCCTGAACGGCGGCGGGGTCAGCCAGCTCAAGACGGCCCGCACGCGCATCGTCGGCCCGCAGCCCACGGGCTCACCGAGCCCCTCCAACCTCGCCCACCTCCGCCCGCTGGATCAGCTCGGCCGGAGCACCTCGGACAGGTCGTACCGCACCACTTCCTCCAGCTGCCCGTATGTGCAGTCGGTGGCGGTGCGGTCCGGCCGCCACCGCCGGAACTGCGTGGTGTGGCGGAAGCGGTCGCCCTCCATGTGGTCGTACGCCACCTCGCAGACGCGCTCCGGGCTCAACGCCACCCAGGACAGGTCCTTCTTGCCGGACCAGCGGCTGGGCGCGCCCGGCAGCCGCGACCCCTCGTGGGCCGTCGCGTCCGCCCACGCCGACCAGGGGTGCGCGGCGGGGTCGATGCGCAGCGGGTCCAGTTCCTCCAGGAGTTCGGCGCGCCGCTTCATCGTGAAGGCCGCGCACACCCCGACGTGCTGCAGCGCGCCTTGGGCGTCGTACAGGCCGAGCAGGAGCGATCCCACCACCGGGCCGCTCTTGTGGAAGCGGTAGCCCGCCACCACGCAGTCGGCGGTCCGCTCATGCTTGATCTTGTACATGGCGCGGGTGTCCGGTCTGTACGGCAGATCGAGCGGCTTGGCGACCACTCCGTCGAGCCCGGCGCCCTCGTAGCGCTCGAACCAGTCCTGCGCGAGCGTCTGGTCCGTGGTCGACGGGGCGAGGTGGACCGGCGCGGAGGCCCCGGCCAACGCCCTCTCCAGGACCGCGCGGCGCTCGGTCTGCGGAGCGGGGAGCAGCGACGTGTCGTCCAGCGCGAGGATGTCGAAGGCGACGAGGGCGGCCGGCGTCTCCGCGGCGAGCAGCCGCACCCGGGAGTCGGCCGGGTGGATGCGTTCGCTCAGCCGGTCGAAGTCCAGCCGTCCCTCGTACGGCAGGACGATCTCGCCGTCGATCACGCAGCGGGCCGGCAGGTTCTCCCGCACGGCGGCGACCACCTCGGGGAAATAGCGGGTGAGCGGCTTTCCCGTCCGGCTGCCGATCACCACCTCGTCACCGTCCCGGTGCACGATCGCGCGGAAGCCGTCCCACTTCGCCTCGTACTGCATCCCCGGGGGGATCGCGGACACGGACTTGGCGAGCATCGGCTTCACAGGAGGCATCACCGGCAGGTCCATGGCCCGATTCTCACCCGCCGTACCGGGTGCGTCTTCCGATATGCGGCATATGTGCGTGCCGCCTACGGTGTTCGGCATGGGTGCAGGAGCAGCTTTGGAACTGGATGTGGACGGCCGGACCGTACGGCTGTCCAACCCGGACAAGGTGTACTTCCCGGACAAGGGCTATACCAAGAAGGACGTGGCCGACTACTTCCTGGCCGTGGGACCCGGCATCCTGCGCGCGCTGCGGGAGCGGCCGACCACGCTCCAGCGGTTCGTCGACGGGGTCGAGGGCGACTTCTTCTACCAGAAGCGCGCGCCCAGGAACCTCCCCGACTGGACCCCCACCGCCCGGATCGAGTTCCCCAGCGGCCGGCACGCCGACGAGATGTGCCCCACCGAGCTCGGCGCCGTCCTTTGGGCGGTCAACCTCGGCACCCTGACCTTTCACCCCTGGCCTGTGCGCAGGGCCGACACCGACCACCCCGACGAGCTCCGCATCGACCTCGACCCGCAGCCCGGCACCGACTACGCCGATGCGGTGAGGGCCGCCCACGAACTGCGCTCGGTCCTGGACGACCACGGCCTGCGCGGCTGGCCCAAGACCTCCGGCGGGCGCGGCATCCACGTCTTCGTGCCGATCGTCCCCGAGTGGACGTTCACCCAGGTGAGGCGTTCGGCCATCGCCGTCGGGCGTGAGCTGGAGCGCAGGATGCCGGACCGGGTGACCACCGCCTGGTGGAAGGAGGAACGGGGCGAGCGGATCTTCGTCGACTACAACCAGACGGCCCGTGACCGCACCATCGCCTCCGCCTACTCCGTGCGCCCCTTCCCGCACGCTCCGGTCTCCGCACCGCTGCGCTGGGAGGAGGTCGACGACGCCGAACCCCGCGACTTCGACCTCCGGTCCATGCCCGCGCGCTTCGCCGAGGTGGGAGATCTGCACGCCGACATGGACGACCACGCCTTCCGCCTCGATCAGTTGCTGGAACTCGCGCGGCGGGACGAACACGACCACGAACTCGGCGACCTGCCCTATCCGCCCGAGTACCCGAAGATGCCGGGCGAGCCGAAACGCGTGCAGCCCAGCCGCGCCCGCCACGACGACGGGAACCCCGCATGACGTCCGGAGAGGCCGGCCATCACGGGGCGCACGGCAGGCCACTGACCCGGCGGGAGAAGTGGGAGGCGTACAAGAAGTCGCCGTACTTCCCCGCCATGGTCGTGGCTCTCATCATCTCCGCCTCGGCCGGACTCTTCGCAGCCTCCTACACCTACGCGCTCGCGAACCCGACTCCGCGCGAGATTCCGGCCGCCGTCGTCGACAATGCCCGGGCACCGCACACGAAGGAGTTCATCGCGGGGATGGAGGACGCGCTCGACGCCTCGCTGGATGTCCGCCGGTACCCGGACGCCACGCAGGCCCGGGACGCGCTCGACGACCAGAAGGTCTTCGTGATCTTCAGGACCGCCGGGCAGGGGGTGTTCATGCAGGTCGCCGGCGCCTCGGGCTCGACCGTGGCCCAACTGCTGGAGCAGACAGGGGCGAAGGTGGCGCGCACCACCGGCGTCCCGCTCAAGGTGCAGGACGTCATGCCCCTCCAGAAGGGCGACCCGCGGGGCCTCGCCCTCTTCTACATCTCGATCGCCGCCGTCATCATCGGCTTCCTCGGAGCCATCCAGCTCAGCGTGCACGCGCGCGCCCTCAACCCGCTGGAACGCATCCTGTTCACCGTGAGCTACTCGCTGCTCGGCGGATTCGCGATCGCCGCGATCGTGGACTGGGGGCTCGAGGCCCTCGATCTGCCCTTCGTGCAGTCGTGGGCGATCCTCGCCTTCACCATGTTCACGTCGGGCATGGTCTTCACGATGTTCAACACCCTCATGGGGCGCTGGGCGATCATCCCGACCTGGGGTGTCATGGTGCTGCTCGGCAACCCGTCGTCAGGCGGAGCGGTGTCCTGGCCGCTGCTGCCCTCGGCCCTCGGGCACATCGGCCGCTGGCTGCCACCCGGCGCCTCGGTCAACGCGCAGCACACGGCTGTCTACTACCAGGGCCACCAGTACGTATTCCCCTACTTCGTGCTGACGATCTGGGCGGTGGTCTCCTGCACGGTCTTCTGGGTGTGGCGCCACCGGCATCCGGGAGGCCGTGGCCGCATGCCCGAGCATGCCGCCACGGCCTCCCGTCCGCGTCTGTGACCTACAACTCCTTGATGCGGATGTCGCGGTAGGAGATCACGTCCGTGGTGCTGTGGACCTGGAGTCCGACATAGCCGGAGGCGTACCGCCGGCCGTCGGTCCCCGGGTCGTCGCCCCGCGGCGGCTCGAACAGCTGTCCGCCGGTGTTGTCGAACTCGTTCAGCAGGACACCGTTGCGGTAGACCGAGTAGTGCTGGTCCACCACCCGGATCTCGTAGTCGTTCCAGGTGCCCTTGGGCGTGACCCCGGCGCCGCCGAGACCCACCCGGTCGAATCCGTAGAGGGACCCGGTCTTGTACATGTCGCCGTCGGGCCGGTCGTTGATCTGGACCTCATGGCCGTACTTGATGGCGACCCACTCCGGACGGGACTCCTCCGGGTGGTCGTGGACGTTCGGGAAGCGGACGAAGACCCCGCCGTTGGCGTTGCCGGCGTCCGGGGCGTCGTCCCGCCACTGGAGCTTCAGCGAGAAGTCCCCGAACTGGCGGGACGGGAACCACAGCATCCCCATGCCGTCGACGGTGGTGGAGCTGGTGATCGAGCCGTCCTCGGTGTTCAGCCCGAACTTCCCGCCGCCGACCTGCTCCCACTTCGCGAGGGACGCGGCCGTGCCGTCGAAGAGCTTGGTGTAGCCCTCGTCCTGGCCCGGCTTGCCGATGCCGGACTGCTTGGCCGCCTTGTAGATCTTCTTGTGCTCACGGGTGTCGATGACCCCGTCGGTGAGCAGCCTGTCCAGGACCTTGTCGACGTGCTTGAGGAACAGTGCGTGCGACGACCAGTCCTTCTCGTCCTCGATCAGCTCGTTGATCGTGCAGCGGTTGCCCGTGAGCCGGTTGGGGACTCCCGAGTCGACCGTCCCGACGATGACGGTGAGCCGCTCGTCGTACTCCGGGCAGTTGGGCGGCGGCACTCCGCCGCTCTCGGCGATGGTGAACGAGGACTGCTTCGCCGCGGAGGTGTTGCCGGCCTTGTCCGTCGCCCGGTGGGCGAAGGTGTGGTAGCCGACACGGTCCACGATGACGGGGGAGGTGTAGGCCAGGTAGGGCCCGCCGTCGAGGGAGTACTCGATCTTGTCCACACCCGAGTCCGCGTCCGTCGCGGTGACCGTGGCCTTGGCACTGGTGATGAACGCGCCGTCCGAGTTCTTGTCGCCCGTCACCGCCACGGAGGTCACCGGCGCCGTCTTGTCCTGCGACGGCGGCTCCACGACCGCGAAGTCGACGGACTTCTCGGCCGCCACGTTGCCGGACTTGTCGGTGGCGCGGTAGCGGACGGTGTGCGAGCCCACCTCGTGCACCATGACGGGAGCGGTGTACGCCTGCCAGGCTCCGTCGGCCCCGATGGCGTACTCGATGGTGTTGACGCCCGAACCGGTGTCGGACGCGGTCACGGTGACCGTGGCCATGCCGAGGTAGGCGCCGGCGGCGTCCTTCTCGCCCGAGACGGTCGCCGAGGTCTCCGGCGGCGTCTTGTCGTCCGTCGGGGGCGCGGCCACCGCGAAGTCGACGGACTTCTCTGCGGCGGCGTTGCCCGCCTTGTCGGTGGCGCGGTAGCGGATCTTGTGGGTCCCCACCTCGTTCACCACGACGGGCGTGGTGTACGGCTGCCAGGCCCCGTCGGCCCCGACCGCGTACTCGACGGTGTCGACGCCGGAACCCGCGTCGGTGGCCGCGACGGTGACCGTCGCCTGGCCGATGTACGCGCCGTCGGAGTTCTTGTCACCGGCCACGGTCGCGGAGGTCTCGGGAGCGGTCGTGTCCTCGCCGCTCCCCTCGGTCACCGTCAGGATGCCCTGCATCGACCCGTGGCCCGGCATCGTGCAGTGGTAGAAGTACCGTCCGGGGGTGAGGGTCACCTCGACGCTGTGCTTGCCGCCCTCGGCGTCACTGGGGTTGGCCAGGATGTTGACCGTGACGTCGTTGTTGAACTCCACGTCCGAGACGCTGAAGGTCAGCGTGTGCGGCATGCCCGTGGTGTTGCCGGTGGCCGCGCTGTTCTCGAAGACGAGTGTCGCGGCGCCGGCCACCGCGGTCTTGGGCGCCGACAGATAGTGGTCGATGGGGTCGCCAGCGGTCCAGGTCAGGATCTGGTCGGCCGCGGCCGCAGCCCGGTCGTCCTCCCGTCCGTACGCCGCTGTCGAAGCCAGCCCGAGGACCATCAGGAACGAGCCGAACAGGGCGAGCCACCAGTGTGCGGGCCCGTACCGCTGTCGGGCGAGGAGCGTGGGTCGTCTCACTGCGCTGCCGCCTTCCTGGCCAGGTCTGCGGCGGCCGGGGTCGGACCGCCGCCCTTGTAGGTCACGCGCCACAGCGCGGACTTGGAGTCGGAGGTGAAGAACCCGCGGCCGTAGTCCAGGACGTAGAGCGAACCGTCCGGGGCGAACTTCCAGTCCATCAGGTTGCGGATACCGGTCGCGCCGACCGGGATGATCTTCTTGAGGGACTCGGCGTGCGTGGGCAGCCCGCCCTTGCCGACGGTCTTCGGGTCGGTCAGCACGGCGTGGCGGGGCTGGGTGTCGTCGTAGAAGTCACCGACGAACCACTTCCCGTCCCAGTACGAGGGCCACTTGGCCTCGCTGGTGCTCGCCGCGTCGTAGCGGTACACGGGACCGTTCATCGTGGCCTGGCCGCCGCCCTTGAGCCAGGGAAGGAGCTGCTTCTGGTCCTCGACCTTGTAGCTCGGGATGCCGTTGGCGTCACGCGGGTAGTCGACGCCGCCGCCCTGGGGCGAGTACCAGATGGTGTTCGACGTGATCGGCGGGAGCTTGACCAGACCGTCGTTGTTCGGCGACTCGTTCCTCGGAGCGTCGCAGTCGTACCAGCCGAGCGGCTTGGACGGGTCGGGCAGGTTGCGGTCCCGGTAGGGCTGCTTGTTGCCCATGCAGTACGGCCAGCCGTGGTTGCCGGCCTTGGTGATCGCGGCGAACGTGTCGTACTTCGCCGGACCCCAGGTGGTGCTGGGAGCGCCGGCGTCGGGGCCGACCCAGCCCGCGTACAGGGTGTCCGTCGACTTGTCGATGGAGATGCGTGCCGGGTTGCGCACGCCCATCACGTAGATCTCGCCGCGGGTCTTGCCGCCGCCCTCGTCGGGCTCCTTGCCCGTGAACAGATTGCCCTGCGGCAGGGTGTACGTGCCGTCGTCCTCCGGGTGGATGCGCAGGATCTTGCCGTTGAGGTTGTTGGTGTTGCCCGCGGTGCGGCGGGCGTCGGCGAAGGACACGCCCTTGTAGTTCGGCTGCGGGTTGTTGCCCGAGTAACCGTCGCTGAAGCCGGAGGAGTTGTTGTCCCCGGTGGCGATGTAGAGGTTCTCCTTGGAGTCCCAGGCCATGCCGCCGCCCGCGTGGCAGCAGCTGTGGATCTGGACCGGCCAGGACAGCAGCACCTTCTCGGACGCCAGGTCGAGCTTGTTCGTGGCGTGGTCGAAGGTGAAGCGCGAGACCTGGCGCACCGCCATCTGCTTGTCACGGTCGATCTTCGCGTGCGGGGTGTAGTGCAGGTACACCCAGCCGTTGGTGGCGAAGTCCGGATCCAGCTCGATGCCGAGCAGGCCCTCCTCAACCTTGACCAGTTCGTCGCCGCCGCCCTTGTTGCCGAAGATGCTCAGCCGGCCGGCGAGGGTGACCTTCTTGGTCGCCGGGTCGTAGACGTGGATCTCGCCCCAGCCCTTGCCGACGTCCGGGTTGTTCCAGTCGGTGACCACGGGCACGCTGCTGTCCGCGCCGCCGCGCCCGATGTAGAAGACCCGCCCGTCCTTCGCCGTCACCAGGCCGTGGGGCTCACCGATCTGGTCGTTCGTGCCGGGCTGGTTGGGCTGGGTGAGGCGCTCGGCCGTGTAGTTGGAGTCGATCGTGGCCTTGCAGTCGGCCTGCGAGGTGCGGCTCGTCCAGGCCAGCGCGCCGCGCAGGTGGTCCCGGAAATCGGTCTCCGCGAAGCTCGCCGCCGTACCGCCCATGGCGGTGTAGAACGACCGGCCGCCGTCGTAGTCGCGGCACCAGGAGACCGGGTGGTCCCAGCCGTTGGCGCTCTTGCCCGGGGTGTAGGTGAGCTCGCGGACCCGGGCCACGGTGTGCACGGCGCCGGACGGGTTGGTCTTCCAGTTCAGCCAGGTGTCCGGACGCTTCCACTCCAGCGGGAGGTTCTTCGTCGCCGGGTGCTGCCGGTCGCCGATCTCCACGGTCGCGCGCTGGACGGCCGTGGGGCTGTCCGCCGCGGGACGGGCGCCGACGAGGCCGGTGAACCAGTCGGAGTACGGCTCGGTGCGCGCCGCGTCGTGGATGCCGAGGAAGCCGCCACCGGCCTCCATGTACGCCTCCAGACCCGCTTCCTGCTCCGGGTCGAGGACGTCACCGCCGCCCGTCAGGAAGACGACGGCGTTGTACTTGCCGAGCTGCTTGCCGTTGGTGAAGACCCCGGCGTCGTCGGTGGCCACGGTCTTGAAACGCCCGGCTTCCGGACCGCTGAGCCCGATCTTCTCGATGGCCGCGATCCCCGCGTCGACGGTCGGCGACTCGTCGCCGGCCGAGGCGTGGAACACCAGCACCTTGACGTTGGCCCCGCCCGGCGGCGAGGGAAGGGACAACGTTGTCGCCATCCGTTCCTTGAGCCCCGGATCGGGATACGGGCTCGCGGTGGCGTTCCCGCCCAGCAGGGACGCGGTCAGGGCCCCGATCCCCACGGCCGCCGCGATCCCGCGGCGCGATCTGGACCTGCGATGTGGTGTGCGCTGCATGTGGTCACCCACCCCTCTTGGTCGCTTCTCCGGTCACTTCTTCGTCACCGCACCTCTGCGGTCACTGCGACAGCGCACGAAGCTAGACCTCTTTTCGCGGCTCGCCAATAGGTACGGCAGCATTCGAACGAACTTTGTCCTGAGTGTGGATAAACGAGGGCCCCCCAGCTACCGTGTGGCCGTCCAAGGGGTGCAGTGCGTCAGTTTCCTTATCTCAGTGGGGAGTTAGACATGGACCGAAGGACCTTCAACCGCCGGATGCTGGTGGGCGGCGGCGTTGCGGCGGCGACCGGGGTGACATCGATGTCACTGGGAGCGGTCCAGGCCACCTCGGCGGAGAACCCGGCGAAGACCGCGCCCGCCGGAGGAGTCGTACGCCATCTCAAGCTGTTCGCCGAGAAGTTGGCGGACGGGTCGATGGGCTACGGCTTCGAGAAGGGCAAGGCGTCGGTCCCAGGCCCACTCATCGAGATCGTCGAGGGCGACACGCTGCACATCGAATTCGAGAACACCACGGACGTCGACGCCAGTCTCCACGTCCACGGCGTGGACTACGACATCGCCAGTGACGGCACCCGCATGAACCGGAGCCACGTCGAACCCGGCGGCACGCGCACCTACACCTGGCGCACGCACGCCCCCGGCCGCCGCAAGGACGGCACCTGGCAGGCGGGGAGCGCGGGCTACTGGCACTACCACGACCACGTCGTCGGCACGGACCACGGCACCGGGGGCATCCGCAAGGGTCTGTACGGGCCGCTCGTCGTGCGCCGCAAGGGCGACGTCCTGCCGGACAAGACGATCACCATCGTCTTCAACGACATGACGATCAACAACAAGGCGGCCCACGAGGCCCCGAACTTCGAGGCGACGGTGGGCGACCGGGTCGAGGTCGTGATGATCACGCACGGTGAGTACTACCATACGTTCCACATCCACGGGCACCGCTGGGCCGACAACAGGACGGGCCTGCTCACCGGCCCGGACGACCCCAGCCGGGTCGTCGACACGAAGATCTGCGGACCCGCCGAGTCGTTCGGCTTCCAGGTCATCGCCGGTGAACACGTGGGGGCGGGCGCCTGGATGTACCACTGCCACGTCCAGAGCCACTCCGACATGGGGATGGCCGGGCTGCTGCTGGTCGCCAAGGCCGACGGCACGGTCCCCGGATACGACCCGCCGCACCACGCCGCCGGAGCCGCCGAGGCGCACGAGCACTGAGGACCGCCGCAGTGCCGCCGCCCTCCCGTCGGCAGGGGCCTGACGGCGGCCCGTGGACGCACCGGCGGACTCGGACCCCGACGGGAGCCCGCCCGCACCCTCCGGGGCGCGGGCGGGCGCGGCGGGGCTGCGGTTGTCAGCGCCCGGTGCAAGACTCGATGAGTGTGGGAAGGCCCGTGCCACGCGGCGCGCGGTCACACGTGACACGCCCGAGGAGCACACCATGCTCGACCCGTCCTTCGAGACCGGCGCCCCCAACTGGATCGACCTGGGCACCCCCGACATCGACGAGGCCACGGCCTTCTACAAGGGCCTCTTCGGCTGGGACCTGGTGCCCGGCGGCCCCGAGACCGGCGGGTACGGGATGTACCAGCTGAGGGGCAGGACGGTCGCAGGCGTCATGACCGTGTCCAAGGAGCAGGGCAAGCCCGCGTGGTCCGTCTACTTCCAGACCCCCGACGCCGACGCCACGGCTCGGACGGTCGAGCAGGCGGGCGGCACCGCGGCGTTCGCTCCGATGGACGTGCTGGACTACGGGCGCATGGGCGGCTTCACCGACAGTGCGGGCGCCTACTTCGGAGTCTGGCAGCCAGGCACGAACACCGGCCTCGGCATGATCATGGAGCCGGGCGCGCTGATCTGGTCCGAGCTGTACACCCCCGACGTGCCGGCGGCGGCCGCGTTCTTCCACACGGTCTTCGGCTGGCAGACCGGGGCGATGCAGTATCCCGGCGGCTCGTACACCATGATCCGCCCCGCCGGCACCGAAGACGACACGTCGTCGTTCGGCGGGCTCGTGCCCCTCGACCAGGCGAAGGCCCGGGCAGCGGCCGGACCGCACTGGCTGCCGTACTTCGCGGTCGAGGACGCCGACGCGACGGCCGCCGACGCGGATCGCCTGGGCGGCACGGTGACCACGGACGCCACCGATGTGCCACAGGTCGGCCGGATCGCGACCCTCGCCGACCCGGCGGGCGCGGCGTTCGCGATCATCAAGCCCGCACCGATGCCCTGACCCGTGCACGAACTCGTCAGCGTGCACGTCGAGTAATCGTTGATCACCTGTTTATCGCGACAGGGCACCGTGTCCCTCATGACGATCAACACCACGACAACCGAAGAGCTCTCCTGGCAGGAGACGGCGCTGTGCGCCCAGGCCGGGCCCGAGTTCTTCTTCCCCGCACCCGGAAGCTCCACCCGGGAGGCCAAGCAGCTGTGCAACGCCTGCGAGGGCCGTACGGCCTGCCTGGAGTACGCACTCGCCCACGACGAGCGTTTCGGCGTCTGGGGCGGGCTCTCCGAGAAGGAACGGGAGCGGATGCGCAGAGGCCGCCGCGAGGCGAGCTGACCGGCTGGGCGGGACCAGGGGTCGTGAGGCGGGCACCGCCCATCCGGTGCTGTCCTCCGGAGCGGGTGGAGTCGTCAGCCCATGCGGAAGGTCTCGCCGTACACCCGCCACACCAGCGGCTTCTCCAGGCCCAGGTTTCCCTCGCGCAGGAACACCCGCTGCGCCGTGTCGATCCGGCTCGTGTCGCGCTGCACCTTCCGCGCCTTGATCGCCGATCTGCTTTCGTCGAGGAAGGCGTTCAGGTAGGTCTTCTCGTCGCCGCCCTCCGCGGCCGTGTCCGCGGACGCCATCGCGGCGTCGCGGATGCCGTAGAAGCCGTCGGCCTCGACGCCGGGCCCGTGCAGCACCATCGCGTCGTAGTAGACGAACTGGCCCAGGGTGCCGAGGCCGTCCAGCTTCGCCAGCCTGACCGCGGGCTCGAAGTACAGCTTGTCGCGCGTGCGGTCCTGCGCCTTCCGGAACGCCGGGTCGTCGGCGGCCGCACGCCACGCGTCGGTGAAGCCGGGGTCCAGACCCTCGTGGGAGTCGGTTCCGTCCACCTCGCGCAGGGCGGGGAGGAACCGCGCGAGCGGATTGTCCGGGTGGCCCTCGGTGTAGGACTCGACCAGCTGCAGCATGTCGTTCGTCCCGGAACAGAATCCGATGATCCCCGCCGTGTAGCCGGTGCCGTCGCCGATGTCCTCGATCGCCCCGTACTGGCTGCGCCAGTCCAGGGTGGACGCTTCGGCGCTGGCCACCAGCCGGGACGCGGTCTCCTTCATCGAGGGAGCGGCGAGGCCGGGCGGCAGTGATGCGATCCGCTCCGCGCTCTCGTCCACTCCGGGCGTTTCCGTGTTCCCGCCCGTGGCTCCGGCGGCCTGCTGGACCACGGCGGGTGGCTCGGAGTCACCACTGTTGAGGAGGATCGAAGCAACGATGGCTATCGGCGCGCCGATAAGAACAAGGCGGGTCACAGGTTTCACCCGGACGAGAATACGTTCCGTGAAGCCGTGGGGGCGGCTCAACCGGAGAGGCGGCGCACGCAGGAGCGCACGCCGCATCTCGCCGCGGTTCGGGGAGCGGATCCCGGGCCGGAGGGCGGCCGGCCCGGAATGTGTCGGGTCGGGCCGGTGTCAGGCCTGGGCGCGGGCCGCCAGGCGGGCCTTGCGCGCGGCCAGTTTCTCGTCGAACTTCGAGGCCTCGCTGTCCAGGCCGCTCATGTAGAGGCCGATCTCCTCCTGCGCCTTCAGGCCCTCCGGACCGAGGCCGTCGATGTCGAGCACCTTCAGGTAGCGCAGCACGGGCTGGATCACGTCGTCGTGGTGGATGCGCATGTTGTAGATCTCGCCGATCGCCATCTGCGCGGCGGCCCGCTCGAATCCGGGCATCCCGTGGCCGGGCATGCGGAAGTTGACGACCACGTCCCGCACTGCCTCCATCGTGAGGTCCGGCGCGAGCTCGAACGCCGCGGCCAGCAGGTTGCGGTAGAAGACCATGTGCAGGTTCTCGTCGGTCGCGATGCGCGCCAGCATCCGGTCGCAGACGGGGTCGCCCGACTGGTGGCCGGTGTTGCGGTGCGAGACGCGGGTCGCGAGCTCCTGGAAGGCGACGTACGCCACGGAGTGCAGCATGGAGTGGCGGTTGTCGGACTCGAAGCCCTCCGCCATGTGCGTCATGCGGAACTCCTCCAGCTTGTCCGGGTCCACGGCGCGGGAGGTGAGCAGGTAGTCGCGCATCACGATGCCGTGCCTGCCCTCCTCCGCGGTCCAGCGGTGCACCCAGGTGCCCCAGGCGCCGTCACGCCCGAAGAGGGAGGCGATCTCGTGGTGGTAGCTGGGAAGGTTGTCCTCGGTCAGCAGGTTCACGACGAGGGCGATCCGCCCGATGTCGGTGACCTTGGACTGGCTGGACTCCCACGCCTCGCCGTCCTCGAAGACGCCGGGGAAGTTCCGGCCGTCGGAGAACGGTACGTACTCGTGGGGCATCCACGCCTTCGCGACCTTGAGATGGCGGTTGAGTTCCTTCTCCACCACCTCCTCCAGCGCGTACAGCAGCTGGGCGTCTGTCCACGCCTTCGAACTGCCGAGGTGGGGAGAGGTGATCGTCACGGGAGCTCCTGGGGACGGGAGGATTACCTACGGCTTCGTAGGTTACGTGACCGTAGGTTAAGGCGGCGGTAAGGCCGGAGCCAAGCCCGATCCTCGCAGTGTTCGCTCACGTACGGTTATCAGTGCAGGTCAAGGGCCTGTTGTGGCGACAAGTCGGTTCTCTCGGGCTCCCCGTCCGGCAACCGCCCCGGGCGATCTCGCGCGGTCCGTCCTCGTCCAGACGCTCCCGCCGACTGGTCCGCGCGCCCCCTTTGAACAGGAGATGTGCCGGTCTGGTGAGGACGCCGTTTGTCCGTCACGCGCGGCGCGCCAGGCGCCACGTCGCGCACCAGAGTCGGCGTGTCGTCGAGCGTGTCCAGGGTCTCCTGGGTGGTGGGTGCGGGCGCAGGTGTCTCAGAGGCCGCACAGGGCACGCGCGTGTCGGTGCGCGGCACGGCGTACGGGAACCTCGGGTGTGGAGCAACGCACTTCTCCGGTGCGGCGACAACAACGGCCCTCAGCAGGCTCCGCCGAGCAGGTCCGTCAGGTCGCCGTCGAGATCGAGGAACCGGTACTCGTCGCCCACCGGTACGAGTTCCTGCGCGCGCTTGAGGAAGTGGCGGAGTTCGGAGGTGCGCACGTGCACCATCGCGATGCCCTCGACGGCGTGGAACTCCAGCACCGTGCGGTCGTATCCGAACGGACGGACCCTGACGTCGCCGACCCCCGCGGGGGTGTCCATCCCGGTGGCCAGCAGTTCTCGCGAGAACTCCCAGGACACCTCGGTGCCTTCGAGGGTCGCCGGTGCCGGAAACGCCATGCGGACGGCGAAGGGGTCCCCGCGGTCGTAGTGCAGAGTCGCCGGCAGGGTTTCCATCCGCGGTGCGGATGCGACCATGCGGGCCTGCACGGACTGCTCGATAACGCTGGACAAGACCTGCTCCCTCTCGTCTCGGACGAACGGCTCCCGCCATGGGAGTAGACGACGGAACTCCTCCGTCCGTGCACTGCCGGGCGGCGTGAGCTGCGTCACCGCCCGGCTGTCTCCCTCCGGTCGACTGCCCCGTTTCGAGCGGCGCACCCTGGACGCCCGCAGCGGGGTGGGTTAGCTTCCAGCGCCATGAGGGCCATGCGGAAGACGAGACTGCTGTTGGCACTGGGACTCTGCGGGGCGGCGGTGGCCGCCGCGTTCGCCGTGCCGTCGGCGCAGGCCGGGGAGGTGAGGCACCGTCACCAGACGCCCGCGTGGGAACTCACCGCCACCGGGACGGACGTGCGTTTCCGCGGCCTGTCCGCCGTGGACCGGCACGCGGCCTGGGTCGCGGGGTCCGGGGGCACGGTGCTGCGCACCGAGGACGGGGGTGGGCACTGGCGTGACGTGTCGCCGGCCGGCGCGGACGGTCTGGAGTTCCGTGACATCGAGGCCTTCGACCGGCGCAGGGCGGTGGCTCTGGCCATCGGTGAGGGCGAGGCGTCCCGGGTCTTCCGTACGGGCGACGGGGGGAGGACCTGGACGGAGTCCTTCCGCAACGCCGACTCCAGGGCCTTCTACGACTGTCTGACGTTTTTCGACAGCCGTCACGGGCTCGCGATGAGTGACCCGGTGGACGGAAAGTTCCGCATCCTGTCCACCTCGGACGGCGGCCGCAGTTGGCGCGTACTGCCCGCTGCCGGGATGCCGGCTGCGCAGCCCGGCGAAGCCGGCTTCGCGGCGAGCGGCCAGTGTCTCGTCAGCGCGGGCGCCAAGGATGTCTGGCTGGCCACGGGGGGCGCGGCCAGCGCCCGGATCCTGCACTCGGGGGACCGCGGGCTGACCTGGACCGAAGCACGTTCCGGCATCCCTGCGGGGGACCCCGCGCGCGGCGTGTTCGGTGTCGCCTTCCGTGACCGGGCCCACGGCATCGCCGTCGGGGGCGACTACCGGGCTGACCAGGCGTCGCCGGACGCGGCGGCCGTCACCGGGAACGCCGGGCGGAGCTGGGAGCGCGCGACCACCCCGCCGTCGGCCTACCGCTCGGGCGTCGCGTGGCTGCCGCACAGCCGCGGGTCGGCGCTGGCCGTCGGACCCACCGGTACCGATGTCACCCGCGACGGCGGGCGCACCTGGCGGACCGTGGACACCGGCTCGTACGACACCGTGGACTGCGCTGCGGACGGCGGCTGCTGGGCCTCGGGCGAGAAGGGGCGCGTCGCACGGCTCGGGCGGAACCCGGGGCGGTGAGGAGCGGGGCGCGCGCAGACGCTCTCGACCGGTACGGTGCCGGTCGTCCACGCACCTGATCGGCCGGGTCTCCGCTGCCTAGACTGACCCGTCATGACGACATTCCGGATGCCCGCTGACGAGGCCGAAGCCCGCGCCGTGCAGGACGCGTTGCGCCCCGGTGTCGTACTGGACGAGCAGGGGCCGCCGCCCGGGACCGGCCGGGTCACCGGGGTCGACGTGGCCTACGACGACGGGCGCGACCTCGTGGTCGCTGCGGCAGTGGTCCTGGACGCGGCGACCCTGGAGGTGGTCGCCGAGTCGACCGCCGAGGGCCGCGTGACGTTTCCGTACGTCCCGGGGCTCCTCGCCTTCCGGGAACTCCCGGCCGTACTGGCCGCTCTGGAGTCCCTGCCGGTGGACCCCGGGCTCGTCGTCTGTGACGGGTACGGGAGAGCCCACCCGCGCAGGTTCGGCCTCGCCAGCCACCTCGGCGTCCTCACCGGCCTGCCGGTCATCGGAGTGGCCAAGAACCCCTTCACCTTCCGCTACGAGGAACCCGGGCCCCTGCGGGGTGACTCCACTCCGCTCCTGGACGGGGACGAGGAGGTGGGCAGAGCGTTGCGCACCCAGAACCGCACGAAGCCCGTGTTCGTCTCCGTCGGGCACCGCACCGATCTGGCCGGCGCGTGTGCCCACACGCTGGCACTGGCCAGGGACTTCCGGCAGCCGGAAACCACCCGCCGGGCCGACGCGCTGTGCCGCTCCGCACTCCGGGAGGCGGTCGGCTGACGCCGGCTCCGGCGGGATCCCAGGGCAGAGGCCCGGCGGATCTGTTGCCAACTGAGTACATGTACGGATGTTCCTCGTCGAACATCAGGGGCAGACTGGTGCACATGATCGACAACCACGCACCGCAGATGAGCACCGGAACCGTACGTCTCTCCCAGCGCGGCATCGCCGTGGGCATGACCCTGGGCGTCCTCGCAGGAGCCGCCTGGACCGTGTCCATGGTCGTCACGCTGGCGTCCTGGATGAGCTGACCCCGGAGTCACGCCCGGTCGTCGGCGGTCAGCGCACCGCAGCGATCCGGAAGCGCAGCCCCGCGGCCTTCAGCCGCTCCAGCAGGGCATCACCCATCGCCATGGCCGTCGTGACCTGACCCGACGTCGCAGGCAGGTCGTCCAGGGCGAGCGAGAGCGCCGACTCGGCCAGCATCTTCGCAGTCTCGCCGTAGCCCGGGTCGCCGCCCGACACCTCGGTGAAGACCCGCCGTCCGCCGCCCTCGCCGACGAAGCGGACCGTGAACCAGCTCCGCCGCCTGCGCCGCTCGTCCGGGCCCGTGCCCGGCTCGACCCGTGCGGACAGCCAGTTCCGCGCAGCCGGTATCTGGGCGGCCCCGAGCAGCAGACCCACGGCCGCGGTGCCTCCGAGCGCCATCGGCAGGCGCCTGACCGAGGCGAAGTGCCGGTAGCGGAAGTCGGGACCGTAGCGCTCCAGCGCCCGTGCCGAGCGCTCCACGACGCGCGGGTCGAGGGTGGGCAGCGGGAGTGCCCAGGTACCCGTCTCCGGGCTGAAGTGCGGTGAACCCTGTGGCGCGCGGACCCGGCGGCCGGCCATCCGCGGCTCGTGCAGCCTGCGTTCCTTCGCGGCGCGCAGCATCTGCCGGCCGCGCCCCATCGCGGTGAGCGCCGAGGAGAACGTACCGCCCGAGAAGACCGCGTCGGTGCGCACGTAACCGTCGACGGTCAGGGGCACGCCCTCGGGAAGCTGCAGGACCGTGAAGTAAGCGCCGAGGTCGTGGGGTACGGAGTCGAAGCCGCAGGCGTGCACGAGACGGGCGCCCGTCTCGCGGGCCCGGGCGTCGTGCTCCAGATACATCCGGTCGACGAACTCGGCCTCCCCGGTGAGATCGGCGTAGTCCGTGCCCGCGTCCGCGCAGGCGGCGACCAGTTTTTCGCCGTACCAGACGTACGGACCGACCGTCGACGCCACCACGTGCGCGGAGCCGGCGAGTTCCCGCAGCGCCTCTCCGTCGTCGGCGTCCGCGGTCAGCAGGGGGAGATCCGCGAGGTGCGGACGGTCCGCGGCGAGGCGGTCGCGCAGCTGTTCCAGCTTGCCGCGGCTGCGACCCGCCAGGGCCCAGCGGCAACCGTCCGGTGCGTGGGCGGCGAGGTATTCGGCGGTGAGTGCCCCGACGAAGCCGGTAGCTCCGAAAAGGACCACGTCATAAGGGCGTTCTGCCCCGTTCTGCCTGTTCATGAGTGCCTCCGCAGGGGCCGGGCGCCGATGATGCAGGCAGAGGGTAGCCGAGGCGTTCGTGGCGCCGTACGGCCGGGAGGGCCTCGGTGCGAGAGGATCCCGGTGAGAAGGAACTAAGCGCTTGCTCGGCCGAAAGGGTTGTGCGGAGCGCGGCCGGTTCTTAGCATCATCGATGTTACATCAGTTATGTCATACCGCGAGGGGGCTTGATGGCAACGACAGTGCACGGGTCGCGGGGCCCGCTGAGCGGGTTGCGCGTCGTCGAACTGGCGGGCATCGGCCCGGGTCCGTTCGCCGCGATGCTCCTCGCCGACCTCGGCGCCGACGTGGTGCGGGTCGACCGCCCGGGCGGTCCGGGTCTCGGCATCGATCCGGCCTTCGACCTCACCAACCGCAACAAGCGGTCGGTCCTGGTCGACCTCAAGACCGAGGGCGGGTCCCGCCAAGTGCTCGACCTTGTCGAGCGCGCCGACGTGCTGATCGAGGGCTACCGGCCGGGCGTCGCCGAACGCCTGGGGGTGGGGCCCGACGACTGTCTGGCCCGCAACCCGCGGCTCGTCTACGGGCGGATGACCGGCTGGGGCCAGGACGGGCCGCTGGCCGACCGGGCAGGGCACGACATCGCCTACATCGCCCTCACCGGAACCCTGTCCATGATCGGCAGGTCCGGTGAGCCGCCGACCGTGCCGGCCAATCTCGTCGGCGACTACGCGGGCGGCTCGCTCTACCTCGTCGTCGGCGTGCTCGCCGCCCTCCAGCACGCCCGTACGCCCGGGGGGACGGGGCAGGTCGTCGACGCGGCGATCGTCGACGGCGCTGCCCACCTCGCCACGATGATCCACGGCATGCTGGCCGCCGGCAGCTGGCAGGACCGGCGCGGCGGCAACCTCCTCGACGGCGGCTGCCCCTTCTACGGCTGCTACGAGACCTCCGACGGCCAGTACATGGCGGTCGGCCCCCTGGAGCCCCGCTTCTACGACGAGTTCGCCACGCTCCTGGAACTCGGCGACGAGGCACCCGACCGCAACGACCCCGGACAGTGGGAGGCGCTGCGCACACTCGTCGCCGACCGGTTCGCCACGCGTACCCGCGCCGAGTGGACCAAGAGCTTCGAGGGCACGGACGCCTGTGTGGCCCCCGTGCTCTCGCTCCGCGAGGCGCCGGGCCACCCCCACCTCGCCGACCGTTCCACCTTTGTGGAGCACGGCGGCCTCACCCAGCCCGCCCCCGCACCCCGGTTCTCCGCGACGCCCGTCTCCGTGCGCAGCGGACCCGCACTGCCCGGGGCGGACACCGAGGATGTCGCAGCGGACTGGGACCTGCCGGGTCTGCGGACCTGCGGGAAGGAGGCGGCGGGCTGATGGAACTCCGGGCGAAGTCCATCGACGTCCAACCGCAATCCGGTTTCGGCGCACCCCTGACGCCGGGCGGGCCGGCCGGCCACGTCTGCGACCGCGTCGGCACACCGCCCGGGACCGGGGGCACCACGCTCGACGTCACATCCGCCGGATCTCCTCCGGCGCGCCTGATCTCTACCGTCAAGAACTGGCTCCAGGGGGCTTGAAGTGCAGCGGCAGATCTTCACCGAAGAGCACGACGCGTTCCGCGGGACTGTCCGCACCTTCCTGTCCAAGGAGGTCCTCCCGCACTACGAGCAGTGGGAGCGGGACGGGATCGTCTCGCGCGAGGCCTGGCTGGCGGCAGGCCGCCAGGGACTCCTCGGCCTCGCCGTCCCCGAGGAGTACGGCGGTGGCGGCAACGCGGACTTCCGCTACAGCGCCGTGCTCGCCGAGGAGTTCACCCGGGCCGGGGTCTCCGGCCTCGCACTCGGACTGCACAACGACATCATCGGTCCCTACCTCACCGGCCTCGCCACCGAGGAGCAGAAGCGGCGGTGGCTGCCCGGTTTCTGCAGCGGCGAGACCATCACCGCCATCGCCATGACCGAGCCGGGCGCGGGCTCCGACCTCCAGGGCATCCGTACCTCGGCGGAGGACAAGGGCGACCACTGGCTCCTCAACGGCTCGAAGACCTTCATCTCCAACGGCATCCTCGCCGACCTCGTCGTCGTCGTGGCCAGGACGACACCCGAGGGCGGCGCGAAAGGCCTCTCGCTGCTCGTCGTCGAACGCGGAGCCGAGGGCTTCGAGCGAGGCCGCAACCTCGACAAGATCGGCCAGAAGTCGCAGGACACCGCCGAGCTGTTCTTCAACGACGTACGCCTGCCCAAGGACAACCTCCTCGGCGAACGCGACGGCGCGTTCCTGCACCTCATGACCAACCTTGCCCAGGAACGCATGGGCATAGCGGTCGCCGGCATCGCCGCCGCCGAACACCTCCTGGAGATCACCACCGACTACGTCAAGGAGCGCGAGGCCTTTGGACGTCCGCTCTCCAAGCTCCAGCACATCCGGTTCGAGATCGCCGAGATGGCCACCGAGTGCGCCGTCACCCGGGCCTTCCTCGACCGCTGCATCGTCGACCACTCCGAGGGGACGCTCGACGCCGTGCACGCGTCGATGGCCAAGTGGTGGGCCACCGAACTGCAGAAGCGCGTGGCCGACCGGTGCCTCCAGCTCCACGGCGGCTACGGCTACATGACGGAGTACCGGGTCGCGAAGGCCTTCATCGACGGCCGCATCCAGACCATCTACGGCGGGACGACCGAGATCATGAAGGAGATCATCGGCCGCTCCCTGCTCACCTGACCCGGGGCCTCTCGTCCGGATCACGCAGGGCTCGCATGATCCGGACGAGAGACCTACCCGCCCAGCACCGACCCCGAAAGGCAGCTGCCTTGAGTACCGAAGCATTCGTCTACGACGCGATCCGCACCCCGCGCGGCCGCGGTAAGGCCAATGGCGCCCTGCACGGCACCAAGCCGATCGATCTCGTCGTCGGCCTCATCCACGAGATCCGGGGACGTTTCCCCGGCCTGGACCCGGCGGCCATCGACGACATCGTCCTCGGCGTCGTCAGCCCGCTCGGCGACCAGGGCTCCGACATCGCCCGTATCGCAGCGATCGCCGCCGGACTGCCGGACTCCGTGGCGGGCGTACAGGAGAACCGCTTCTGCGCCTCAGGTCTGGAAGCGGTCAACCTCGCAGCCGCCAAGGTCCGTTCGGGGTGGGAGGACCTCGTGCTCGCCGGCGGCGTCGAGTCGATGTCCCGCGTGCCGATGGGATCGGACGGCGGCGCCTGGGCCATGGACCCGATGACCAGCTTCGAGACAGGCTTCGCCCCCCAGGGGATCGGCGCCGACCTCATCGCCACCATCGAGGGCTTCTCCCGCCGCGACGTCGACGAGTACGCCGCCCTGTCGCAGGAGCGCGCCGCCGTCGCGTGGAAGGAGGAGCGCTTCGCCCGCTCCGTCGTCCCCGTGAGGGACCGCAACGGACTCCTCGTCCTCGACCACGACGAGCACATGCGCCCCGGCACCACGGCGGACTCGCTCGCGGGCCTCAAGCCCTCCTTCGCGGCGATCGGCGAGATGGGCGGCTTCGACGCCGTGGCCCTGCAGAAGTACCACTGGGTCGAGAAGATCGACCACGTGCACCACGCGGGCAACTCCTCCGGGATCGTCGACGGGGCTGCCCTCGTCGCCATCGGGTCGAAGGAGACCGGCGAGCGCTACGGACTCACCCCGCGTGCCCGGATCGTCTCCGCCGCCGTCTCCGGCTCCGAGCCGACCATCATGCTCACAGGACCGGCCCCCGCGACCCGCAAGGCGCTGGCCAAGGCCGGGCTCACCATCGACGACATCGACCTCGTCGAGATCAACGAGGCGTTCGCCGGTGTCGTCCTGCGCTTTGTGCGGGACATGGGCCTCTCCCTCGACAAGGTCAACGTCAACGGTGGCGCCATCGCACTCGGCCACCCGCTCGGCGCGACCGGCGCGATGATCCTCGGCACGCTCATCGACGAACTGGAGCGCCAGGACAAGCGCTACGGCCTCGCCACCCTCTGCGTCGGAGGCGGCATGGGCGTCGCCACCGTCGTCGAGCGTCTCTGACCGTTCCCCTTCCTACGGAGAAGACAAGCAAATGAACGAGAGCACGACCATTCGCTGGGAACAGGACGAGACCGGCGTCGTCACCCTCGTACTCGACGACCCCGCCCAGTCCGCCAACACGATGAACCAGGCGTTCAGGGACTCCATCGCGGCCGTCGCCGACCGCGCGGAGGCGGAGAAGGACTCCATCAGGGGCATCATCTACACCTCCGCCAAGAAGACCTTCTTCGCCGGCGGCGACCTCAAGGACATGGTCCGGATCGGCCCGGACAACGCCCAGGCCGCCTTCGACGCCGGCAGCGCGATCAAGAAGTCGCTGCGACGCATCGAGACCCTCGGCAAGCCGGTCGTCGCCGCGATCAACGGCGCAGCGCTCGGCGGCGGTTACGAGATCGCGCTGGCCGCCCACCACCGCGTCGCCCTGGACTCCGCGGGGTCCCGGATCGGCCTGCCCGAGGTCACTCTAGGCCTGCTGCCCGCGGGCGGCGGTGTCACCCGCACCGTGCGGCTGATGGGCATCGCGGACGCGCTGCTGAAGGTCCTCCTCCAGGGCACCCAGTACACGCCGGCTCGGGCCCTGGAGAACGGCCTGATCCACGAGGTGGCCGCCACCCGTGAGGAGATGCTCGACAAGGCCCGTGCCTTCATCGACGCCAACCCGGAGTCGCAGCAGCCCTGGGACGTCAAGGGCTACCGGATTCCCGGCGGTACCCCGTCGAACCCGAAGTTCGCCGCCAACCTGCCCGCTTTCCCCGCCAACCTGAAGAAGCAGCTGGCCGGCGCGCCCATGCCCGCGCCCCGCAACATCATGGCCGCGGCCGTGGAGGGCGCGCAGGTCGACTTCGAGACCGCGCAGGTCATCGAGGCGCGCTACTTCACCGAGCTGGTCACCGGCCAGGTCGCCAAGAACATGATCCAGGCGTTCTTCTTCGACCTCCAGGCCGTCAACTCCGGTGCCAGCCGCCCCGCCGGCGTCCCCGAGCGGCCGGTCCGCAAGGTGGCCGTCCTCGGCGCCGGCATGATGGGCGCGGGCATCGCCTACTCCTGCGCGCGCGCCGGTATCGACGTGGTCCTCAAGGACGTGTCCACCGAGGCCGCCGCGAAGGGCAAGGCGTACAGCGAGAAGCTCCTGGCCAAGGCGCTGTCCCGCGGCCGCACCACCGAGGCGCAGCGCGACGAGCTGCTGGCCCGCATCACCCCGACCGGTGACCCGGCGGACCTCGCGGGCTGCGACGCCGTGATCGAGGCCGTCTTCGAGGACACCGCGCTCAAGCACAAGGTGTTCGAGGAGATCCAGGGAATCGTCGAGCCCGACGCGCTGCTCTGTTCCAACACCTCGACGCTGCCCATCACCGTCCTCGCCGAAGGTGTGGAGCGACCGGTGGACTTCATCGGGCTGCACTTCTTCTCGCCGGTGGACAAGATGCCGCTCGTCGAGATCATCAAGGGCGAGCAGACCGGCGACGAAGCCCTGGCCCGGGCCTTCGACCTGGTGCGCCGGATCAAGAAGACCCCGATCGTCGTGAACGACTCGCGCGGCTTCTTCACCTCCCGCGTCATCGGCCACTTCATCAACGAGGGGGTCGCGATGGTCGGCGAGGGCGTCGAGCCCGCGTCGGTCGAACAGGCGGCGGCACAATCCGGCTACCCCGCCAAGGTGCTCTCCCTCATGGACGAGCTGACGCTCACGCTGCCCCGCAAGATCCGCAACGAGACCCGACGCGCCGTCGAGGAGGCGGGCGGCACCTGGGCCGCGCACCCCGCCGACGAGGTCATCGACCGGATGGTCGACGAGTTCGGACGGACCGGCCGCAGCGGGGGAGCGGGCTTCTACGAGTACGGCGAGGACGGTGGCCGGGGCGCCCTGTGGCCGGGGCTGCGCGAGCACTTCACCCGCCGGGACGTGGAGATCCCGTTCGAGGACATGAAGGAGCGGATGCTCTTCGCCGAGGCGCTGGACAGCGTCCGCTGCCTGGAGGAGAACGTCCTGACGACCGTCGCCGACGCCAACATCGGCTCCATCATGGGCATCGGCTTCCCGGCGTGGACGGGCGGCGTGCTCCAGTACATCAACGGGTACGAGGGCGGACTGCCCGGATTCGTGGCGCGCGCTCAGCAACTGGCCGAGCGCTACGGCGACCGCTTCCGGCCCTCGGAACTCCTGCTGGAGAAGGCGGGCAAGGGCGAGACGTTCCACGACTGACGCAGCCGCGGCGGGCCGTGTTCACCCCTGCTCACTCGCGGTGAACGCGGCCCGCAGCTCCTCCTTCAGCGACCGCTGGAAAGCAGTCAGCAGCGCCTGCAGCACCATCGGCTGCATGTGGGCCGAGAGGGACTTCATCGCCTTCACGTGCTCCGGGTCCGCCTCCCGCTCCCGGTAGGGGTTCCACACCTCGTCCCGGAACAGCCGCGTCAGCTCGTGGGCGGCCGACCTGGTGTGTTCCAGCAGCACCGTGCGCGCGGCCAGGATCGTCCCGTGGGCGATGGGCACGTCCAGGAGTTCCACCCCGAGCCGCAGCAGGCCCAGGTCCACCCTGAGCGGCCCCCCGGGCTTCTCGGGGTGCTCCAGCACCCCCATGGCCGCCAGCCGGTCCACGTCCTGCGCGCTGAGCGTCCGGCCCGCGCGCCGCTCCAGCTCCGCCCGTGCCATGTCCTCCGCGGCGTCCGGAGCCCATGACGCCACCAGTGCGCGGTGGATCGCGAGGT
The DNA here is from genome assembly GCF_042803195.1 of Streptomyces sp. NPDC057428. Taxonomy (NCBI): domain Bacteria; kingdom Bacillati; phylum Actinomycetota; class Actinomycetes; order Kitasatosporales; family Streptomycetaceae; genus Streptomyces; species Streptomyces sp. NPDC057428. The sequence continues at coordinate 70,542 of NZ_JBHVCT010000016.1, read as the reverse complement.
CCTGCGCGCTCAGGTCGTCCGGGAGCTGCTGGAGGTAGCGCTCGATGGCGGACAGTGTCATGCCCTGGTGCTGGAGTTCCTCGATGAGCGCCAGCCGGGAGAGGTGTTCGTGGCCGTAGTGACCGACGCGCCGGGGGCCGATGACCGGCGGCGGCAGCAGACCCCGGGTGCTGTAGAAGCGCACCGTACGCACCGTCACCCCAGCGCGCGCCGCCAGTTCGTCGACGGTCAGCGTCGGCTCCGCGGTTCCGGTCGCCATGTCTGCTCCTCGTGGCCGGTGCACCTGCCTGCGGAGGTCCGGCAGGGTCCCTCCGGCATGCGGCACGCCTGTGCGTACTCAGGTTCAACAGTATTACTGGCTCACCACTGTTGTGAAAGTGGCACGCGCCAACCCCGTACGGCGAGGTCCCCGGGCACGATCCACGTCACAGGTGTTGGGCTGTACGCGGAAGTGAGACAACTCGGCTTCCGCGGAAGAAAAGTGACGGGCGCCATCGGGAGCGTCCACACTGCTGGCACCAATGCGCACAAGAGGTGCCGGACGCACGCGTCCAGGTGCCGAGTGGCCCCCGCCCCCGGTTCCCTCCTGCTCGCGGGCGCACCGGGATCGCATACTGGAACACACGCGGGCCGTGTACCGGTCCGCGCCCCCGCCGACCCTTGGGAGCACCCGCATGGACAGCGAAGGAGACCCCGTCCCGCCGCCTCCCGGCGGAGTCCTGTGGAGCCTCGCCGGCGACGTCCGGGGCCTGCTCATGCTGCCCGCGGCCCTCACCCTCCAGGTCGCCCGCCCAGCCGTCGGCGCCGGAGTCGACGAGCACTCCGTATTCCGCACCGACCCGTGGGGGCGGGGCGAGCGGTCCCTCCGCTCGCTCCAGCTCTGGGTGTACGGGGGAGAGGCGGCAGCGGAGGAGGGGCGCAGGCTCAGAAGGCTGCACCGCACCATTCAGGGCACCGACACCCGGGGCCGCCGGTACCACGCGCTGACACCGGCGAACTACGCATGGGTCCACGCCACGGGGTTCCCCGTCTACCAGCACGCCTCGCGCTACCTGGTCCGCCCGTTCACGCAGTCGCAGGAGCGCGCCCTGTACCGCGAGTGGCTCCAGGTCGGCCGCGTCCTGGGGCTCCGGGACCAGGACATGCCCCCGACGATCGAGGATTTCTGGCCCTACTACCGGACCATGCTGGCCAATGAGGTGGAGGCCACCGCCGTCGTACGGGAGCTGGTCGCCACCGACGCCCCCGTACCGCCGCCCGACCGGGGGCCGCTCGCGCTGCGGCTGGTCCTGCGAGCCGCGTGGCCGCTCATTCTGCCGCCCCTGGCCAGGTTCCGCCGCTTCCTCACCGTCGGACTGATGCCGCCGGACGCCCGCGAGGCCATCGGGCTGGACTGGACACCCCGGCAGGAGCGGCGGCTGCGACGGTTCGGAGCGGTGGTCCGGGCGATCGTGCCGCTCCTGCCGGAGCGGCTGCGCTACCTGCCGCGGGCCCGCTCCGCCCGTGCCGCGTGGCGGGCACGGCGCAGGGGGTAGGGAGGCGTCAGGCCGACGCCCGGCGGATCAGCTCCGTATGGGTGATCACCGAATCGGGCCAGGTCGCGGTGGAGCTGTTCAGCCGCTCCATCAGCAGTCGCACCATCAACCGCCCCATCCCCTCGACGTCCTGACGGATCGTCGTCAGCGGCGGCTCGGTTGCCTCGGCGACCGACGTCATGTCGTCGAAGCCGACCACCGCAACGTCCTGCGGTACCCGGACGCCGCGTTCGAGCAGCACGCGCAAGGCGCCCGAAGCCATCAGGTCGTTGGACACGAAGACCGCGTCCAGATCCGGGTGGGCGTCCAGCAGACCCGCCATCGCCCGGGCCCCGCCCTCAGCGGTGAAGTCGCCGTCCGTGATCAGTTCCGGCCCCGCGTCCGGAAGGGCGTCGTGGTAGCCGTCGATCCGGTCGAGCGCCGAGGTCTGGTCGCGCGGCCCCGCGATGTGCGCGATCCGCCGCCTGCCGAGCGAGACCAGGTGGCGCACGGCGTCGCGTGCGCCGCCCCGGTTGTCGCAGTCGACGTACGGCACCCGAGGCGCGTCCTCGGCGCCCCCGGCCGGGTGTTCGGGGCGGCCCCCGAACACCGTCGGGACCCGGAACCGCCTGATGATCGCGGGCAGTTCGTCGTCGGTGTGCAGGGAGAAGGCGAGAACCCCGTCCACGTGCCCGCCGGCCAGGTAGCGGGTGACCCGCTCGAAGTCGCCGCTGCCTTCGACGAGCAGCAGGACCAGCTGGGCGTCGTGTGCGTTGAGCTCGCGGCTGATGCCCCGTATCTGGCGGGAGAAGAACGGGTCGGAGAAGACGCGGAACTCGGGTTCGTCGATGATCACGGCGACGGCACCGTTGCGCCGGGTGACGAGCGTACGCGCCGCGTGGTTCGGGATGTAGCCGAGTTCGTCGACCGCCTTGCGAACGTGGTCCACCAGGGGCTGGCGCACGCCCGCGCCCCCGTTGACGACCCGGGACGCCGTCGCCCGGGAAACCCCGGCGCGGGCCGCCACCGCTTCCAGAGTGGGCCGTACGTCACGCTGTGAGTCAGGGATCGGGTCGGGCAAGGGTCGCTCCTCGTACACGCGCGCCCCGGCGGGGAACGGCTGGAACCAGCGGGTTCGGCACGGACGCCCCAGCCTATCCGCCCCGTCGGACGAGCCGACGCGGTGACCGCCGGACCGTTCCGGGCGTACACGGTCACTCGTAGACGGTCACGCGTGTATCGCTCGGCGGTCCCCGGGGATGCACACCGAGTGTGGTACTGCCTACGGAGGGCGAAATATTCGCATTGCGTGAAAGGTGCCATTTGTGTCGAACGATGAGCAGAAACGGGGTGGGCGAGGGGAGTATCTGCCGGTCACGGCTGAACTCCCCACCGATCCGCACCACGGACGCCGTGCCTCGACGGACCGGGTGGTGTTCGGCGTCTCCGCGGTTCTCACCGTCGCCTTCGTGATCTGGGGCTCCACGGCCACCGACTCGCTGACGGACGTGTCGGACAGTCTGCTCACGGGGCTGATCCACAACGGCGGCTGGGCCTTCATCCTGGCCGCCTCCGGATTCGTGATCTTCGCTCTCTGGCTCGCGATCAGCCGCTACGGGCGGATCCCGCTCGGTCAGGACGGGGAGGAGCCCGAGTTCCGCACGGTCTCCTGGGTGGCGATGATGTTCAGCGCCGGCATGGGCATCGGCCTGATGTTCTACGGAGTGAGCGAGCCGCTGGCCCACTTCGTCAACCCGCCCCCCGGTACGCACCCCGCCGACGCCGCCGAGGCCGAGCAGACGGCGATGGCGACCACCCTCTTCCACTGGACACTCCACCCCTGGGCGATCTACGCGGTCGTCGGGCTGGCCATCGCGTACAGCGCCTACCGCCGCCACCGGCGCCAGACCATCAGCGCCGTGTTCATCCCGCTCATCGGTGAGCGGCACTCCCACGGCGCCGTCGGCCGGATCATCGACATCCTCGCGATCTTCGCGACCCTCTTCGGCTCCGCCGCCTCGCTGGGCCTCGGGGCGCTGCAGATCGGCAGCGGTTTCCAGGAACTCGACTGGTTGGAGAAGACCGGGACCGGGCTGCTCGTCGTGATCATCGCCGTCCTCACGGCAGCCTTCGTCGCGTCGGCCGTGTCCGGTGTGGAGAAGGGCATCCAGTGGCTCTCCAACATCAACATGGTGCTCGCGCTGATCCTGGTGGTCTTCGTGTTCGTCGTCGGCCCCACCATCATCATCCTGGACCTGCTGCCCACCTCGATCGCGGCGTACTTCGGTGACCTCGCCCAGCTCGCCGGCCGGACCGAGGCGACGGGAGGGGGCGAAGTCGCCGACTGGCTGGCCAGCTGGACGGTCTTCTACTGGGCCTGGTGGATCTCCTGGACGCCCTTCGTCGGGATGTTCATCGCCAGGATCAGCCGTGGCCGCACGATCCGGCAGTTCGTCGGCGGCGTGATCCTGGTCCCCAGCACGGTCAGCCTGGTCTGGTTCGCGGTGTTCGGCGGCTCGGCGATCCAACTGCAGCGGGACGGACAGCTCAAGGGCGTCGGCGACACCCCGGAGGCCCAGCTCTTCGGAGTGCTCCACGAATACCCGATCGCCACCGTGATGAGCATCCTCGTCATGGTCCTGGTCGGGATCTTCTTCGTCTCGGGCGCCGACGCCGCGTCGATCGTGATGGGCACGCTCTCCCAGAAGGGTGTCCTCGAACCCGCCAAGTGGGTGGTCATCTTCTGGGGCGTCGTGACCGGCGCCGTCGCCGCGGTCATGCTGCTCATCGGCGACGGACAGGGGGACGCCCTGGCCGGTCTGCAGAACCTGACCATCCTGGTGGCGGCACCCTTCACCCTCGTGATGATCGGGATGTGCGTCGCGCTCATGAGGGACCTGCGCCAGGACCCGATGATCGTCCGCAGGGAGTTCGGTGTGGAGGCCGTCGAGTCGGCGGTCATCGAGGGGCACGCGAAGTACGACGGCGACTTCGAGATCCGCATCGGCCCCGGGTCCGAGGTCACCAGAGACGAACGCCGCAGGCCCGAACCGCCGGCCTGACCCGGCTGGGCGGCGGCGGTCCGGACGAGCGGGCTGTGGCTCAGGGCGCCAGCCCGGCCGCGGCACCGGCGCACCCGCGGGCCACGGTCACGCCCGCGCCACCGCGTCGCCCCTGCCCGCCGGGGCCCGGGCAGACCATGGTCCCACCGGCGGTCCAGCCGGAGAGCGACCGCCCGTGTTGGTTAGGATCGTCAGCCTGATGACTGCCACTCTCGTCGCCAAGGAACTCGCCGCCGGGCACGGCGACCGCACACTCTTCGCCGGACTCGACCTCGTGGTCGCGCCCGGTGACGTGATCGGTCTCGTCGGAGCCAACGGCGCGGGCAAATCCTCGCTGCTCCGTCTGCTCGCCGGCCTCGACCGGCCGGAGGAGGGGGAGCTGCGGCTCTCGCCGCCCACCGCCACCGTCGGCCACCTCCCGCAGGAGCCCGAACGCCGTGCGGGTGAGTCCGTACGGGAGTTCCTGGCCCGCCGAACCGGGGTCGCCGACGCCCAGACCGCCATGGACGCCGCGACGCAGGCCCTCGTCGACGGAACACCGGGCGCCGACGACGCGTACTCCGAGACGCTGGAGCGCTGGCTCTCCCTCGGCGGCGCGGACCTGGACGAGCGTGCCGAGGAGGTCGCCGCCGAGCTGGGTCTGACCGTCGGCCTGGACCTGCCCATGACAGCCCTCTCCGGCGGACAGGCAGCCCGCGCCGGCCTCGCCTCGCTGCTTCTGTCGCGCTACGACGTCTTTCTGCTCGACGAGCCCACCAACGACCTGGACCTCGACGGTCTGGAACGCCTGGAGCGCTTCGTCTCCGGGCTCCGCGCGGGCACGGTCGTCGTCAGCCACGACCGCGAATTCCTCATGCGCACGGTCACCAAGGTCCTGGAACTCGACCTGGCCCAGCAGCAGATCAATCTCTACGGTGGCGGTTACGCCTCCTACCTGGAGGAGCGCGAGCGCGCCCGCTCCCATGCCCGCGAGGAGTACGAGGAGTACGCGGACAAGCGCTCCTCGCTCGAAGGCCGTGCCCAGATGCAGCGGGGCTGGATGGACAAGGGCGTCAAGAACGCTCGCCGGAAGGCGACCGACAACGACAAGATCGGCCGCAAGTTCCGCAGCGAGGCCAGTGAGAAGCAGGCCGCGAAGGCCAAGCAGACCCAGCGCATGATCGAGCGCCTCGACGTCGTCGAGGAGCCGCGCAAGGAGTGGGAGCTGCGGATGGAGATCGCCTCGGCCCCGCGCTCCGGTTCGGTCGTGGCCACCCTCCGCGACGCCGAAGTGGTCCGGGGCGGCTTCTCCTTCGGTCCGGCCACCCTGCAGATCGACTGGGCGGACCGGGTCGCCATCACGGGTGCCAACGGCGCCGGGAAGTCCACGCTGCTGGCGGCCCTGCTGGGGCGCCTCCCGCTCGACGCGGGCCACGCCACGCTCGGCTCGGGCGTCGTGGTGGGCGAGGTCGACCAGGCGCGCAAGCTCTTCCACGGCACCGAGAGCCTGCTGGACGCCTTCTGCGCGGCAGTCCCCGACACCGAGCCGGCAGAGGTGCGCACCCTTCTGGCGAAGTTCGGTCTGCGCGCGGCCCACGTGATGCGTCCGGCGACCACGCTCTCGCCCGGCGAGCGCACCCGCGCGGGCCTGGCGCTCCTGCAGGGCAGGGGGGTCAACCTCCTGGTCCTGGACGAGCCGACGAACCACCTGGACCTGCCTGCGATCGAACAGCTGGAGTCGGCTCTGGAGGCGTACACGGGGACGCTGCTCCTGGTCACGCACGACAGGCGGATGCTGGAGGCCGTGCGCACGACCCGCCGCATCCAGGTGTCCCACGGGAAGGTCGCCGAGGCCGTCTGACGGACGAAGGCCTGCCCGGCCCGGAGCCGGGGCGGGCAGGCCTTCACGGCCCAAGACACACGGCCCACGGCCCATGCCGGGGAACGACGGCGGGCGGACCGGGAGGGTTCCTCCCGTCCGCCCGCCGGTGATTCTCAGCGCCTGGGCCCGCCCTTGTCGGACCCGCCGGTCAGTCCGGCGCGCCGAAGCGCGTCGGCCATCGCACTGTTGGCCGGTGCTGCGGCAGAACGTGCAGCTCCGCCGCGCCGGTCCCGGCGCTGACCGGCGCCGCCCTGACGGTTCTCCTGACTCTGACTCTGACCCTGACCTTGGCTCTGCCCCTGCCCCCGGCCCTGACCCTGCCGCTGTCGCGGCGGGCGCTCGCCGCCACTCTGCGCGTTCCGCTCGCCGCGTTCGCGCTTCGAGCCCTGACCGCCGCCCTGGCCGCCACCTTGTCCGGCAGTGGCATCGTCGTCGAGCCTCAGCGTCAGGGAGACACGCTTGCGCGGGATGTCGACGTCCATGACCTTCACCCGCACGATGTCGCCGGGCTTCACGACGTCCCTGGGCTCCTTGACGAAGGTGCGCGACATCGCCGACACGTGCACGAGGCCGTCCTGGTGCACACCGATGTCCACGAAAGCGCCGAAGGCGGCGACATTGGTGACGACCCCCTCCAGCACCATCCCCGGGGCCAGGTCGCCGAGCTTCTCGACACCATCCTTGAAGGTGGCCGTCCTGAACGCGGGCCGGGGGTCGCGGCCGGGCTTCTCCAGCTCCCTGAGGATGTCCGTGACGGTCGGCAGACCGAACTTCTCGTCCACGAAGTCGTCCGGCCGCAGCGAGCGGAGCGTGTCCGTGTTGCCGATCAGGGCGGCGACGTCTCCACCCGTCCGCTTCGCCATCGTCCGTACCACGGGGTACGCCTCAGGGTGCACGCTCGACCCGTCCAGCGGGTCGTCACCGCCCCGGATCCGGAGGAAGCCCGCACACTGTTCGTACGCCTTCGGGCCCAGTCGTGCCACGTCCTTGAGCGCCCGGCGGGAGCGGAACGGGCCATTCGTGTCGCGGTGCGCCACGATGTTCTCGGCCAGTCCTGAGCCGATGCCCGACACCCGGGAAAGGAGTGGTGCCGAGGCGGTGTTGACGTCGACGCCCACACCGTTCACGCAGTCCTCGACCACGGCGTCGAGGGAGCGCGACAGCTTCACCTCCGACAGGTCGTGCTGGTACTGCCCGACACCGATCGACTTCGGGTCGATCTTGACCAGCTCGGCCAGCGGGTCCTGCAGCCGGCGGGCGATCGACACCGCGCCGCGCAACGACACGTCCATGTCGGGGAGTTCCTGCGAAGCGAAGGCCGAAGCCGAGTAGACGGAGGCGCCGGCCTCCGACACCATCACCTTGGTGAGCTTCAGCTCCGGATACTTGTCACATAGTTCACCGGCGAGTTTGTCCGTCTCGCGAGACGCCGTGCCGTTGCCGATCGCGATCAGGTCGACCTGGTGTTCCCTGGCGAGGCGCTCCAGCGTGGCGACCGACTGGTCCCACTTGTTCGCCGGCACGTGCGGGTGAATGACATCGGTCGCGACGACCTTGCCGGTCGCGTCCACCACGGCGACCTTCACGCCCGTCCGGAAGCCGGGGTCGAGCCCCAGGGTCGCCCGGGTGCCCGCCGGAGCGGCGAGCAGCAGGTCACGCAGGTTGGACGCGAAGACCCGTACGGCCTCGTCCTCCGCCTCCGTGCGCAGCCGCAGCCGCATGTCGATCCCGAGGTGCACGAGGATCCGGGTCCGCCAGGCCCAGCGCACGGCGTCGCCGAGCCACTTGTCGCCCGGCCGGCCGCGGTCCGCGACGCCGAACCGGCGCGCGATCATGTTCTCGTACGACGAGGGCCCGGGCTGGTCCGACGGCTCCTCCGGTTCGAGGACCAGGTCCAGTACGTCCTCCTTCTCGCCCCTGAGCATGGCGAGAACGCGGTGCGAGGGCAGCGCGGTGAACGGTTCGGCGAAGTCGAAGTAGTCGGCGAACTTGGCGCCCGCCTCCTCCTTGCCTTCCCGCACCCTCGCGACCACCCTGCCACGTGACCACATGCGTTCGCGGAGCTCTCCGGTGAGGTCGGCGTCCTCGGAGAAGCGCTCGGCCAGGATCGCGCGAGCGCCCTCCAGTGCCGCCGCGGGGTCGGCCACGCCCTTGTCCGCGTCGACATAGGCAGCCGCTGTGGCGAGCGGGTCCGCGGACGGGTCGGCGAGCAACCCGGTGGCCAGGGGCTCCAGGCCCGCCTCGCGCGCGATCTGGGCCTTGGTCCTGCGCTTCGGCTTGAACGGCAGGTAGATGTCCTCGAGCCGCGCCTTGGTGTCGGCCGCCCGGATTTGCGCTTCGAGCGCGTCGTCGAGCTTGCCCTGCTCGCGCACGGACTCGAGGATCGCCGCACGGCGGTCCTCGAGTTCCCGCAGGTACCGCAACCGCTCCTCGAGCGTGCGCAGTTGCGCGTCGTCGAGCATCTCGGTCGCTTCCTTGCGGTAGCGGGCGATGAACGGCACGGTCGACCCGCTGTCGAGCAAGTCGACAGCCGCCTTCACCTGGCGCTCACGTACGCCGAGTTCCTCGGCGATCCTGCCTTCGATGGACGTCGTCACGTTTCTACCGACTCGCCTTCTCGTACTGGCTTGTGCTGGCTGTGCCACTTGGGGTGCTCCACACCCGGGTGGGCATCTTCGCCTGCATTGTGCCGGGTCGCCGGGTGCCGTGTCGCGTGACCTGGTCGATCACGCCGGGCGTCATCGCGGACGGACCGGTCGCGCCCGGCGGTCCCTGCCGCCGCGCGGGGCGCCGCGGAAGGGACCTGCCACACCCCTCCGAGAGGTCAGCCCCGGGCGACCAGGTCGTCCGGGAACGCGCCGGCCGAGGCCGCGACGAACAGGAACCCGCGGCCCAGTTCGGTCAGCCGTGCCACGTCGTCGGCGCCCAGGTGCTCGTACGGCGCCGCGTCCATCCGGTCCGTCGCCTCCTCCAGCTCGGCCCTGAGCGCGGTCCCCGCGTGGGTCAGGTCGCCCTCGGCGTCCAGGACACCGCGGCTGCGCAGCCGCTCGACCGCCCCGTCCCAGTCCGTGCGCCGCCACCCGCGCGTGGCGAGGATCCAGCGGGGCGCCATGCCCTTGCCGGTGGCGCTGTGGCTGACCAGTGCCTCCAGCGGGTCGAGGCCGGCGGAGAGCAGCGCGGCCAGGTGCCCGTCACCGCGGTGCTCGCGCAGCAGCGTCGCCGCGTGCCAGAACGCCAGGTGCGGCTCGTCCGGCACGGCCAGGTCGGCGTGCGCGGCGTAGAGCGGACGGGCGTGGCGGGTGCAGGCCTCTGCTGCGCGCAGTGCCAGCCGGGCCGCCTCCTCCATCTCCCGGGAGGCGACGACCTCCTCGCCGAGCACCCGGCGGAGCGTCGAGTCGGCGGCCCTCAGCCGTGCGCCGAGCGCGGCCTCCGGGGTGATCCCCGACCAGACGTGGGGAAGGTGCCGCGCGACCAGTGCGTGGTTGAAGTTGTAGAAGGTCGAGGTGACGGTGCCCGCGCCGACCGTGCCCAGGGCCGCGCCGCGCGCGGCGAAGTAGACGGCGCTCGGGTCCTCGATGCCCAGCTCCCCGAACTCCTTGCCGAGGTCGGGGGAGAAGTAGACACAGGAGTGCATCGGGTTGAGGGTGTTGTGGCACCGGCGTCCGGCGCGCTGGGGGAGAGTGGTCATGCCTGCATGTTACCGACTGGTTGGTATGTCCGGTACCCCTGGGGTCACGACGGCGGTGCGGCACCGTCGGGGAGTGGCGGGCGAAGAGCCGGTTCATCTGAGGTAGCCCCGCTCTCCGGCGGCCCCGTGGTCCATGTGAAGCGGGGAGCGCGGCGCTCCAGGAACGCGGCGACCCCCTCGGCGGTGTCGCCGCTGTCCCGTGCCTGCCGGGACCAGTACGCGTCCCGGTCCTCGCGGCCGTCGGCGAACTCCTTCGCCGCCGCCTGCGTCAGCTGCGAACGCGCGGCCAGGACCTGCGCGAAGGACAGAACCCGGTCGTCCAGGGCGCCCGCAGGCAGGACCTCGTCGACCAGGCCGGTCCGCAGGGCCCGCTCCGTGCCGATGAGTTCGCCGGAGAACAGCAGGTACTTCGCGGTCGAGGGGCCGACCAGCGACACCAGCCGCCGTGTCGAAGACGACGGGTAGACGATCCCCAGTTTGGCGGGGGTGATCCCGAACGACGCGCCCTCCTCTGCGAACCGCAGGTCGCAGGCCGCTGCGAGCTGGCTGCCGCCGCCCACGCAGTAGCCGCGCACGGCGGCCAGTGTGGGCCGCGGGAAGGCGGCCAAGGCGTCCTCGGCCTGCACGGCGAGAGCCTGCGGCCGCCCGCCGGGAGTCCGGAGGGACGCGATGTCCGCGCCCGCGCAGAACGTGCCGCCGGCGCCGGTGAGCACGAGGACGCGTACGGCGGAGTCGGTGGCCAGCTCTTCGAGGAGCACCGGCAGTGCCTGCCACATGTCCGAGGTCATCGCATTGCGCTTCGCGGGGTTGCTGATGACGACGCTGGCCACGCCGTCCACGACGGTGTGCTCCAGTCGCGGCTCCGTGCGTGTCGGCCGCTCCGTGAGGTCCATGCGCCGGATGCTATCCGCAGGGCCCGAACCCATAGTCATGAAGGGGTCGCGAAGCGAGCACGCACCGTGAGGAGCGCGGGCCGGTGATGCGTCGTCCGTACGGTGACGGAGCAGATGGCGCCCGAAGAAGACGAGAAGTTGTCCAATCACCTGACGCTGTCATACTCAACCGATCAAATTGGTTCCGGAAGTGACCACTTACGGTCAGTGCTGCGGTCCGGACCATGCTGTTCCCGACACTCATTACTCGATGGTCAGTGAGATGCGAGTCGAGAGCGGGTGCCGGTCTATGGAGAGCCGCGGGAGTGTTCCGGCCCATCCGGTGTCGTACGAAGGTGTGTGGCGCTTCACGGCCCCCGCCGTGGACGCCTCGGTGCCCCAGGCCCGTCACGCGGTGCGGGACCTGCTGAGCCGGCAGGGGGTACCGGTCGAGGACGACATCCTCCAGGGCCTGCTGCTCATCGTTTCGGAGCTCGTCACGAACGCGGTCCGGCACGCGGCCCTGCTCTCGCCCGAGCTCGCCGTCGAGGTGGCCATCGGCGCGGAGTGGATCCGGGTGTCCGTCGAGGACAACCATCCCTACCGCCCCACGGCCCTCGTCACCGACTACGGGCAGACGGGCGGCCGGGGGCTGCTGCTGGTGCGCGAGATCACCGCCGAGGCGGGCGGTACCTGCGATGTGGAGCACACCGCCGGCGGCGGCAAGATCATCTGGGCGGCGCTGCCCCTCACGACGCAGCTCTGACCGCCCCGGCACCCCCGAGCCCGCGTCACCAGCCCGCGGGCGTACCCGTCAGCTCCCTGATCGCGGGCCGCGCGGCGTCCAGCACGGTCATGAACCAGGCCGAGAAGGGTGCTGCCGCGTGGCGCTCCGCCAGCTCGCCCGCGCTCACGAAGGCCGTCTCCCCGACCTCCTCCGCGTCCGGCCGCAGCTCCTCCTGCGCCAGCCCGACGAACAGGTGGTTGAACTCCTGTTCCACCAGGCCCGACAAGGGATCGGGGTGGTTGTAGCGGACGGTGCCCGCGGTCGCGAGCAGCGACGGCGAGATGCCCAGCTCCTCGTACGTACGCCTGGCTGCTGCGGCGAACGGGGCCTCCCCCGGGTACGGATGTCCGCAGCAGGTGTTCGACCACACACCGGGGGAGTGGTACTTGCCGAGTGCCCGTCGCTGCAGCAGCAGCCGTCCCTGCTCGTCGAAGAGGAAGACGGAGAACGCCCGGTGGAGCTGACCGGGGGCCTGATGGGCCGCGAGCTTCTCCGCGGTGCCGATGGTGGTGCCGCTCTCGTCGACCAGTTCGAGCATGATCGTGTCTGCTGTGCCGTTCGACGCGCTGTGCGCCGCGGTGGCTGGTGTGGTCGGCATACCCATCCTTCGCTTTGGTTCCCGGCCTCGTGCGCCGGACCCCTCGAGTGCGGTCAAGTCTGCCGTACAAAAGCCGCTTGTCCGTGCTTCGGGGGCTGGCATGTCCGTTCCGCCGCCCACTCCCGGGGGACGGCGGAACGGACATCACGTCAGACTCCGAAGGCCTCCGGACAGTGGATTGTGCCCGCGGGGACCCGCGCGGTACCGTCGAGCACCAGCGCCATGACCGCCCCGTCGGGGACGTCGAAGCCCGGCGCGATCCCGAACCGCGACGCCGGCTCGAAGCCGAGGGCCGGGTAGTACCCGGGGTGACCGAGTACCAGAACGAGTGACTCGCCCCGCAGCCTCGCCGCGTCCAGCACCGCCCGCACCACCGCGCGGCCCGCGCCCCGGCGCTGGTGGTCCGGCGCCGTCGACACCGGTGCCAGCGCGAGAGCGGGCACGTCCCCGACCGTGCACCGGGTCAGCAGGGCATGGGCCGCGACCGAACCGTTCGGGGCCTCGGCCACGTACGAGAGACCAGGCAGCCAGGCGCCCGGATCGGTACGCAGCGCGTCGGCCAGACCGGCCTCGGCGGGCGTCGGGAAGGCGGCGGCGACGACGGCGCGCACCGCGTCGTGGTCCGCCGGCGTTTCCGGTCGGGTCCGCCAGCGGGGGTCACGAGGCCGCAGCACGTACCCCGCGTAGCCGTACTCCGCGCCGTGCCGGCAGCGCACCGCGAGCTCCTCGCGGGTGGCCAGTGGACGTGCCGGCAGCGGGCCCGCGAGCGCGAGCAGCCGCCGGGTGGTGGCATCGGATCCCGGGCTCTGCCGGGGCAGCCGGTGGTGAAGTGAGAAGAAGGCGTCGTGCATGGGGTCGGTCAACGTCGGAACCCTTGTGTGAGGGGGCTCCGGCCGACTCCGGCCGGCGTCAGCCGAGCGGTCGGCCGGTCACCCGGAAGACGGGGAAGGACCGAGTGCTGTGCGGGGCAGCCGTCGTCGCGACGGTCATCAACCTCAGCTCCTTCGCTCTTCACGGGGCTCCGGACCCGGAGACACGACGCAGACCCTAGCACCGCGCCCGCGCACGGGTGGGGCTCAGTGGCAGAGCCTCGCCTCGTGCTCCGCGTGTCCGCTGGGTTCCAGCTGGAAGGTGCAGTGTTCGACGTCGAAGTGATGCCCGAGGCAGCCCTGCAGGTCGTGCAGTACCTTCTCGTGCCCGATCGAATCCAACATCTCCTGGTGCACGACCACATGGGCTGAAACGACGGGCATCCCCGAGGTGATCGTCCAGGCATGGAGGTCGTGGACGTCCAGGACGCCGGGCAGTGCCGTGATGTGAGCGCGCACCGCTTCCATGTCGACCCCCTTGGGAGCCGACTCGAGCAGCACGTCGAGGGTCTCCCGGAGGAGTCTGACCGTACGGGGGACGATCATCAGCCCGATCAGAAGTGAGGCGATGGGGTCGGCGGCCTGCCAGCCGGTGGCGATGATGACGCCCGCCGCCACGAGCACGGTCACGGAACCGAGGGTGTCGGCGACGACCTCCAGATAGGCGCCGCGCACGTTCAGGCTGTCCCGCTGCCCCCGCACCAGCAGGGACAGCGACACCACGTTGGCGAGCAGGCCGACGGCGGCGAACACGATGGCCAGGCCGCCCCTGGTCTCCGCCGGGGTGATGAAGCGGTCGACGGCCTCGAAGACCAGGTAGCCGCCGACGCCCAGCAGAAGCAGGCAGTTGGCCAGTGCGGCGAGGATCTCGGCGCGGGCGTAGCCGAAGGTGCGGTTGGGGCCGGCGGGTCTGTTGGCGAAGTGGATGGCCAGGAGGGCCATGCCGAGCCCCAGCGCGTCGGTCGCCATGTGCGCCGCGTCCGCGATCAGGGCCAGCGAGTCCGCGAGCAGCCCGCCGACGATCTCCATGACCATGACGCCGAGCGTGATGCCCAGGGCCACCCGGAGCCGGCCCCGGTACGCCGCCGCGGCCGTCCCCGTCGGGGGCGGTCCACCGTGCGCATGCCCGTGGTCGTGGCCTGCCCCCATGAGAACGCCTCCGTACACCGTCGTGTCCATCGGACAGCCCGAACGCACCTCGCCCGATGCGGCCAGTGAACTACGGGGCCGGGGTACGGGGCAAGACGGGACTGAACACCGTTGTCATGTGTTCTGACCTGCGGAAACGTCCGCAGGTCAGAGCGTCGGGCGCGCTGGGCGCTACTTCGCGGCGCGTGCCCCGGGGTGGAGCAGGCACCAGCCCTCCCAGGCCGACTCCACCATTTCGCGCATCCCCCGCCGGGCCGTCCAGCCCAGTTCCTCCGTCATCCTGGCCGCCGAGGCGACGGCGGTGGCGGCGTCCCCCGGCCTGCGCGCCTCGACCACGGGCTCCGCGGGCAGGCCGGTGACCTCCACGACCAGCTCGGCCAGCCGGCGCACCGAGACGCCCTCACCCCGGCCGATGTTCACGGTGAGGTCGCCGCCGTCCCCGCCGGCCGCGTTGCGGTCGAGCCTCTGGGCGACGGCCAGGTGCGCCTCGGCCAGATCGGCGACGTGGATGTAGTCGCGCACGCACGTGCCGTCAGGCGTCGGGTAGTCGTCACCGAAGATCCGGGGCGCCTCGCCCCGCGTCAGCCGGTCGAAGAACATGGGGACGACGTTGAAGACGCCGGTGTCCGCAAGCTCGGGTTCCCCCGTACCGGCCACGTTGAAGTACCGCAGGCAGGCCGTCGAGATGCCGTGCGCCCGCCCCGTGGCGCGGACGAGCCACTCCCCGGCGAGTTTGGTCTCGCCGTACGGGTTGATGGGCGCGCAGGGGGTGTCCTCGGTGATGAGGTCGGTGTCCGGGACGCCGTACACCGCTGCCGACGACGAGAAGAGGAAGCGCCCCACGCCCGCCGCGACCACGGCCTCCAGGAGCACCGACAGCCCGGTCACGTTCTCCCGGTAGTACAGCAGCGGCTTCTCGACGGACTCGCCGACCTGCTTCTTCGCCGCCAGGTGCACCACCCCGGTGACCGCGTGCTCCCTCAGCACCTGGTCGAGCACGCCGCGGTCGGACGCCGAACCGCGCACCAGCGTGACGTCCGCGGGCAGCCGGGCCTCGTTCCCCGTCGAGATGTCGTCGAGGACGACGACCCGCTCTCCCGCCGCCTTCATGGCTTTCGCCACATGTGCCCCGATGTATCCGGCTCCGCCTGTGATCAACCACGTCATGCGCGTCAGCTTATGCGCTGTCCGGACGCGGTTTGTGGGGCGAGGTGTTGATCGACGATGATGATCGCCTACGGCTCCGGGTGATGACCGGATCGCCCGAACGGAGCACAAACGGGCGGTGAACTCGGTCTTCCGTTCATCCGATAGCCTCAGCCGACGTGCCGCCGGCCCACCTCGGGGCCGCACTGTCGCGCGCCGTCCCTCAGTGCCAAGGAGTGAGTTCGTCTGTCGACCGCAATCCTCACCGGTGCGCCGGTACCCGGGTCGTCGCTCGAGGACGATCTGAGGTCACTCGGCTTCGAGGTGACTGCCGCCGCCGACGCCTCCGAGGCCGCCGAGCTGCTCGCCGCCGTCCCCGCCGGCAGACGCGTCGCGCTCGTCGACCCGCGTTTCGTCGGCCACGTCCACGCCCTCAGGCTCGGACTCACCGACCCCCGGTTCCCCGTCGCCGCGATCCCGGGAGCGCTCACCGCGCGGCCCGAGGCACGTGCCGCGGCACTGCGGGCCCTGCACCGGTCCGTGTCGCCCGTCGGGGTGGGCAGCCCTGCCCTGCCCGAGGGCACCGAGCCCGAAGGCGCCGTGACCCCCGCCGAGGACCGCACGGTCCCCGGCCGCCTGGCCGCCGCCCTGGCCGCCGAGGGCACCGACGTGAAGCTTCCCGAACTGGGCTCCCTCACCGCCGCCGTGCCCACCGGCCCCGAGGACCGCAGTGCCGCACAGGCCGCGGTGGACGCGGTCGACGACGAGGCGGTACGGCTGCGCAGCGCGGTGAAGGCGCACGACGGCTTCTTCA
The DNA here is from genome assembly GCF_042803195.1 of Streptomyces sp. NPDC057428. Taxonomy (NCBI): domain Bacteria; kingdom Bacillati; phylum Actinomycetota; class Actinomycetes; order Kitasatosporales; family Streptomycetaceae; genus Streptomyces; species Streptomyces sp. NPDC057428. Next base: position 54,182 of record NZ_JBHVCT010000016.1, on the reverse strand, counting down.
CCACGTACTTCATCAGCCCCTACTCGCGCTACATCGCCCGCTGGTGCGCCCGCCGGGGTCTCACCCCGAACCAGGTCACCACCGCCTCCCTGATCACGGCGCTTATCGCGGCAGGCAGCGCAGCGACCGGCACCCGGGGCGGTTACATCGCGGCCGGGGTGCTGCTGCTCCTCTCCTTCGTCCTGGACTGCACGGACGGGCAGCTCGCCCGGTACTCCCTGCAGTACTCGACGATGGGGGCGTGGCTCGACGCCACCTTCGACCGGGCCAAGGAGTACGCGTACTACGCGGGCCTGGCCCTCGGAGCCGCCCGCGGCGGTGACGACGTGTGGGTGCTGGCGCTCGGCGCGATGGTGCTCCAGGCGTGCCGCCACGTCGTCGACTTCTCGTTCAACGAGGCCAACCACGACGCGGTCTCCAACACCAGCCCGACCGCCGCTCTCTCCGACAAGCTGGACAGCGTCGGCTGGACGGTCTGGCTGCGCCGGATGATAGTGCTGCCCATCGGCGAACGATGGGCCATGATCGCCGTGCTGACCGCCGTGACCACACCCCGGATCGTGTTCTACGCCCTGCTCATCGGCTGTGCGCTGGCCGCCTGCTACACCACGGCGGGCCGTCTCCTGCGTTCGCTGACCCGCAAGGCGCAGCGCACCGACCGGGCTGCCGGGGCGCTGGCCGACCTCGCCGACTCGGGGCCGCTCGCGCAGGGCGTCGCCTCCGTGCTCCGGCGCCCGCGGGGCGGCTTCACCGCCCCTCTGCTGGCGTTCGCCGGAGCGCTGGCCGTGGTCGCCGCCGCGCTGTTCGCCCCCTACGGCGGGCTGCTGACCGTGGGCGCCGGGGTGGTCTACGCGATCCTCTCGGGCCTCGCGGTCTCCCGCCCGCTCAAGGGCGCGCTCGACTGGCTCGTGCCCCCGGTCTTCCGGGCCGCCGAGTACTGCACCATCCTCGTGCTGGCCGCCCGCAGCGACGTGCCGCACGCCGTTCCCGCGGCATTCGGCCTGGTTTCGGCGGTCGCCTACCATCACTACGACACGGTGTACCGCATTCGGGGCGGCACCGGCGCACCCCCCCGGTGGCTGGTGCGCACCATCGGCGGGCACGAGGGCCGGACCCTGGTCGTGGCCGTACTCGCCGCCGTACTGACCAGCGGTTCAGGCTTCACCACGGCCCTCACCGCGCTCGCGGCCGCCGTGGCCCTGGTGGTGCTCGTGGAGTCCATCCGCTTCTGGGTGTCCTCCTCGGCCCCCGCCGTACACGACGAAGGAGAACTCGCATGATCGGCCTCGTACTGGCTGCCGGCGCCGGACGCCGTCTGCGTCCTTACACGGACACGCTGCCGAAGGCCCTGGTGCCTGTGGACGGCGAGAAGACGGTCCTGGACCTCACCCTGGCCAACTTCGCCGAGGTCGGACTGACCGAGGTCGCGATCGTGGTCGGCTACCGCAAGGAGGCCGTCTACGCCCGCAAGGACGAGTTCGAAGCGACGTACGGCGTGAAGCTGACGCTGATCGACAACGACAATGCCGAGGAGTGGAACAACGCCTACTCCCTGTGGTGCGCCCGTGAGGTCCTCGAGCAGGGCGTCATCCTGGCCAACGGCGACACCGTGCACCCCGTCTCCGTCGAGAAGACCCTCCTGGACGCCCGCGGCAAGGGCCAGAAGATCATCCTCGCCCTCGACACGGTGAAGAACCTCGCCGACGAGGAGATGAAGGTCATCACCGACGGTGAGAAGGGCGTGCGCCGGATCACCAAGCTGATGGACCCGGCCACCGCGACCGGTGAGTACATCGGCGTCACGCTCATCGAGCCCGAGGCCGCCGGGGAGCTCGCCGACGCGCTGAAGGCGACCTTCGAGCGCGACCCCGACCTCTACTACGAGGACGGCTACCAGGAGCTCGTGAACCGCGGCTTCACGGTCGACGTCGCCCCCATCGGCGAAGTGACGTGGGTCGAGATCGACAACCACGACGACCTGGCCAGGGGCAGGGAGATCGCGTGCCGGTACTGACCCGCCTCATCCCGTCCCCCGTCGTCGTCGACATCCGGCGCGGCGCCATGGACGACCTGGCCGGTCTCCTCGCCGACCAGCGGATCTCCGCATCGGGCAAGCTCGCCATCGCGATCAGCGAGGGGTCCGGGCGCGCCCTGCGCGAGAGGCTCGCCCCGGTGCTTCCCGGGGCCGACTGGTACCCCGTCACCGACGGCACGATCGACTCCGCGGTCCGGCTGGCCGACGGCATCAAGGGCAACCGCTACGACGCGCTCGTCGGCCTCGGCGGCGGCAAGATCATCGACGTGGCGAAGTACGCCGCGGCGCGGGTGGGGATGCCCATGGTCGCCGTCGCGACGAACCTCGCCCACGACGGGCTCTGCTCTCCGATCGCCACCCTGGACAACGACAACGGGCGCGGCTCCTACGGGGTCCCCACCCCCATCGCCGTGGTGATCGACCTCGACGTGATCCGCGAGGCCCCCGAACGCTTCGTGCGCTCCGGCATCGGGGACGCGGTCTCCAACATCTCCTGCGTCGCCGACTGGGAGCTCGCCCACGAGGTACAGGGCGAGGAGATCGACGGTCTCGCGGCGGCCATGGCCCGGCAGGCGGGCGAGGCCGTGCTCCGCCACCCCGGCGGGGTCGGCGACGACGCCTTCCTCAAGGTGCTGGCGGAGGGCCTCGTCCTGACGGGCATCTCGATGTCGGTCGCCGGTGACTCCCGGCCCGCGTCGGGCGGCTGCCACGAGATCAACCACGCCTTCGACCTGCTGTACCCGAAGCGTGCCGCCAGCCACGGCGAGCAGGTCGGCCTCGGCGCCTGCTTCGCGATGCACCTGAGGGGTGCCCGCGAGGAGTCGCGGCACATGGCGTCCGTCCTGCGTCGCCACGGGCTGCCCGTGCTGTCCGAGGAGATCGGTTTCACCGCCGACGAGTTCGTGCGGGCCGTCGAGTACGCGCCGCAGACGCGTCCGGGCCGATTCACGATCCTGGAACACCTCAACCTGTCCACCGACCAGATCAGGGACGCGTACGCCGACTATGCAAAAGCCATCCATAGCTGAACTCCGCCCCGTCGTTCACCCTCCGGGCGTGAAGGACCGGCGCAGTGGCGAGCACTGGGCTGGTCGGCTCTACATGCGCGAGGTCTCGCTGCGCATCACCCGGCAGATGGTGACGACCAAGGTCACGCCGAACCAGCTGACCTACGTGATGACCGTCGCCGGGGTGCTCGCGGCGCCCGCCCTGCTGCTCCCCGGCATCCCCGGAGCCCTGCTCGGCGTGCTCGCGGTCCAGCTCTACCTGCTGTTCGACTGCGTCGACGGCGAGGTGGCCCGCTGGAAGAAGCAGTACTCGCTGGGCGGGGTCTACCTGGACCGGGTGGCGGCGTATCTGTGTGACGCGGCGGTGCTGGTCGGCTTCGGCCTGCGCGCCGCCGACCTGTGGGGCCCGGGACGCATCGACTGGCTGTGGGCCTTCCTGGGCACGCTCGCCGCCCTCGGCGCCATCCTGATCAAGGCGGAGACCGACCTCGTCGGCGTCGCCCGTCACCAGGGCGGGCTGCCGCCCGTCAAGGAGGCCGCGTCAGAGCCGCGCTCCTCCGGAATGGCGTTCGCCCGGCGAGCCGCCGGCGCGCTCAAGTTCCACCGCCTGATCCTCGGCATCGAGGCGTCGTTCGTCATCCTGGTGGCCGCCGTCCTGGACACGGTCCGGGACGACCTCTTCTTCAGCCGTCTCGCGGTCGCGGTCCTGGCGGGCATCGCCCTGCTCCAGACCGTCCTGCACCTGGTGTCGATCCTGGCGTCCAGCAGGCTGAAGTGAGCTCCCCCATGAAACTCGGCGCGGTCATCATCACCATGGGCAACCGACCCGATGAACTGCGTGCCCTGCTCGATTCGGTCGCCCGGCAGGACGGCGACCGGATCGAGGTGGTCGTCGTCGGGAACGGCGCCCCGGTGCCGGACGTGCCCCCGGGCGTGCGGACCGTCGAACTGCCCGAGAACCTGGGCATCCCCGGCGGCCGCAACGTCGGCATCGAGGCTTTCGGGCCTTCCGGGGCCGACGTGGACGCGCTGCTCTTCCTCGACGACGACGGACTGCTGCCGAACACCGACACCGCCGAGCTCTGCCGGCAGGCGTTCGAGGCGGACCCGAAGCTGGGCGTCATCACCTTCCGCATCGCGGACCCGGAGACCGGCGTCACCCAGCGGCGGCACGTGCCCAGGCTCCGCGCCTCCGATCCGATGCGCTCGTCCCGCGTCACGACGTTCCTGGGCGGCGCGAACGCCGTCCGCAGCAAGGTGATCGCGGAGGCGGGCCCGCTTCCCGGCGAGTTCTTCTACGCGCACGAGGAGACCGACCTCGCCTGGCGGGCCCTGGACGCCGGCTGGATGATCGAGTACCGCGCCGACATGGTCCTCAACCACCCCACCACCGCGCCCTCGCGGCATGCGGTCTACCACCGCATGGTGGCCCGCAACCGCGTCTGGCTGGCCCGCCGGAACCTGCCCGCACCGCTGGTTCCGGTGTACACGGGGGTCTGGCTGCTGCTCACCCTGATGCGCAAACCCTCGCTGCCGGCCCTGCGGGCATGGTTCGGAGGTTTCCGGGAAGGGTGGACGAAGCCCTGCGGACCCCGGCGGCCCATGAGGTGGCGTACGGTATGGCGGCTGACGAGACTGGGCCGGCCACCGGTGATCTGAGAGGCTCTTCCTCTGAGAACATGAGCCGTACTCATTCGTACGGGGACCCTGTCCGCCTCGGCCGCCCCGGCTGCGCATTGTGAAGACGAGAGTTCTTAACTGTGAGTGACACGACCCATGACGGAGGGATCGCGCTGAGCCCCCCACCGTCCGCCGACGCGGGACTGAGTGCGTCCCAGTTGGCCGAGAAGTACGGCCTGACGGTGAGTGGCGCCCGGCCCGGGCTGTTCGCGTACGTCCGTCAGCTCTGGGGCCGCCGGCATTTCATCCTGGCGTTCTCGAGGGCCAAGCTGACGGCGCAGTACAGCCAGGCCAAGCTCGGCCAGCTGTGGCAGGTGGCGACACCGCTGCTCAACGCGCTGGTCTACTTCCTGATCTTCGGGCTCATTCTCGGCACGTCGAAGGGAATGCCCCAGGAGGTCTTCATCCCGTTCCTGGTGACGGGTGTCTTCGTCTTCACCTTCACCCAGAGTTCGGTCATGGCGGGGGTGCGGTCCATCGCGGGCAACCTCGGCCTCGTCCGGGCCCTGCACTTCCCCCGGGCCTCGCTGCCCATCTCGTTCTCGCTCCAGCAGCTCCAGCAGCTGCTGTACTCGATGATCGTGCTGGTGGCCGTGGCCGTGGCTTTCGGCAGCTATCCCACGCTCTCGTGGCTGCTGGTCGTCCCGGCTCTCGCCCTGCAGTTCTTCTTCAACACCGGCCTGGCGCTGATCATGGCCCGGCTGGGCAGCAAGACCCCCGACCTGGCTCAGCTGATGCCGTTCGTCATGCGTACCTGGATGTACGCCTCGGGCGTCATGTTCTCCATTCCCGTACAGCTCGAGGGCAAGCCGGCCTGGATCGCCGACGTGCTCCAGTACAACCCGGCGGCCATCTACATGGACCTGGTGCGCTTCGCGATGATCGACGGATACGGCTCGGAGAACCTGCCGCAGCACGTCTGGATGGTCGGACTCGTATGGTCGCTCCTGGTGGGCGGCGTGGGCTTCGTGTACTTCTGGAAGGCAGAGGAACGGTACGGCCGTGGCTGAGGAATTGTCCCAGGGACACATCCCCACAGTGATCGCGGACGATGTGCACATCGTCTACCGGGTCAACGGCACGGGCGGCGGCAAGGGCAGTGCCACCGCGGCCCTGAGCCGGATCATGCGTCGCGGCAAGGGGGAGCCGCGCGGTGTGCGCAAGGTCCACGCGGTGCGCGGTGTTTCCTTCACCGCCTACCGCGGCCAGGCCATCGGGCTCATCGGCACCAACGGCTCGGGCAAGTCCACCCTGCTGCGCGCCATCGCCGGCCTGCTCCCGACGGAGCACGGCAAGGTCTACACGGACGGCCAGCCGTCCCTGCTCGGTGTCAACGCGGCGCTGATGAGCGACCTCACCGGTGAGCGCAACGTCGTCCTCGGCGGTCTCGCGATGGGGATGAGCCGTGAGGAGATCCGCAGCCGGTACCAGGACATCGTGGACTTCTCCGGGATCAACGAGAAGGGCGACTTCATCACGCTGCCGATGAGGACGTACTCCTCCGGCATGGCGGCGCGGCTGCGCTTCTCGATCGCGGCCGCCAAGAACCACGACGTCCTCATGATCGACGAGGCGCTGGCCACCGGCGACCGCAAGTTCCGGGTGCGCTCCGAGGAGCGGATCCGCGAGCTGCGCAAGGAGGCGGGCACCGTCTTCCTGGTCAGCCACAACAACAAGACGATCCGGGATACGTGTGACCGGGTGCTGTGGCTGGAGAGGGGCGAGCTCCTGATGGACGGCCCGACCGAAGAGGTCCTCAAGGCCTACGAGCGGGAGACCGGCAAGTAGCCGTCGCCTCCGCGTGGCCCCCGCCGGTGCGTTCCGGCGGGGGCCACGCGCTGTGCGCCCACGGACACCTGAGGACGCGGGGCGGGCCCCGGGACGGTCTCCTCCGGGCGGATGACGTCAATCACCCCGCGTCCGGGGAACGTTGACGGCACACGAAGTGTTGTACCGGCGCGCGCCGTACCCCGGCGCGTCCCTGTGAGCTGTACAACGTAAGCTGTACCGGTGCTGATTCGCGGCAATGTGGGGTGAAACGCCCCCCGGCACATCACCCGTGGCGCGCATGTCGCACTCGGGAGGACTAAGGGCGTGTCCGAAAAGGGATGTTTTGGGTCAGCAGTGTAGAACGGGAGATATGACGGCAACGATGGAAAATCTCCAGCTCCGACGGGGTTTCGCCGTCCCCGCGTCGGGTGGTACGCGGTGACCGCTACCCAGGAGGCGCGCGCCGACGCCGTCGCGACCGGAACGCTCGACAAGGCCGCGGACGAGAACTTCCCCGTGGCCCCCTTCTTCCTGCCGCGGGGATGGCGCGACGATCTCATGGCCGTCTACGGATTCGCCCGCCTCGTCGACGACATCGGTGACGGCGATCTGGCGCCCGGCGGCGCCGACGCGCGCCGGCTCGGCCTGGAGCCCGGAAAGGGCGAGGACCGGCCGGCCATGCTCGACGCGCTCGAAGCCGACCTGAACCGCGTCTTCGCGAGCGTCGGAGACGGCCCCCGTCACCCCCTGATGCGCGCCCTGCTCCCCACGGTGCGGCGCTGCGCGCTCACCCCCGAGCCCTTCCTCGGGCTCATCGAAGCCAACCGTCAGGACCAGAAGGTCCGCCGCTACGGGACGTACGGCGAGCTCCTCGCCTACTGCGAACTCTCCGCCAACCCGGTCGGGCGGCTCGTCCTGCAGATCACCGGCACCGCCAGCCCCGAACGGATCCGCCGCTCCGACGCCGTCTGTACCGCGCTGCAGATCGCCGAGCACCTCCAGGACGTCGCCGAGGACCTCGGCCGCGACCGCATCTATCTGCCCGCCGAGGACATGGCCCGTTTCCACGTCGGCGAGTCCGAGCTGGCCGCGCCCTGTGCGGGGGCGGCGGTGCGCTCCCTGGTCGCCTTCGAGGCCGAGCGAGCCGGTCACCTGCTGGACGAGGGCATCCCCCTGGTGGGCAGCGTCCACGGCAGGCTCCGGCTGCTGCTCGCCGGATTCGTCGGCGGGGGACGTGCCGCACTCGGCGCCGTCTCGGCTGCCGGTTTCGACGTACTGCCCGGACCGCCCAAGCCCACCGCGCCCAGAATGCTGCGCGAGGTGGGAGCCGTCCTGCGAAGAGCGCACAGAGAGGGGTGAGCCGGACCGTGGAGGGACAGACGACGTACATGTCGGCGCCGGTACAGGCCGCATACAGCTACTGCGAGGCCGTCACCGGACAGCAGGCCCGTAATTTCGCGTACGGCATCCGACTGCTGCCGTACGAGAAGCGGCAGGCCATGTCGGCGCTGTACGCCTTCTCCCGTCGGGTCGACGACATCGGCGACGGCGAACTGGATCCGGAGACCAAGCGAACCCGGCTGGAAAGCACCCGGGAACTGCTCGACCGGATTCGTGACAAGGCGGTCGACGAGGACGACACCGACCCGGTCGCGGTCGCGCTGGCCGACGCCGCGCGGCGCTTCCCGCTGCCGCTCGACGGCCTCGACGAGCTCATCGACGGCGTGCTGATGGACGTCCGGGGCGCGACCTACGAGACCTGGGACGACCTGAAGACCTACTGCCGGTGTGTCGCGGGTGCCATCGGGCGTCTCAGCCTCGGTGTCTTCGGTACCGAGGCGGGCGCACCCGGGGCCGAACGCGCGGCGGAGTACGCCGACACCCTCGGCCTGGCGCTCCAGCTCACCAACATCCTGCGCGACGTGCGCGAGGACGCCGGGAACGGGCGCACGTACCTGCCCGCCGACGACCTCGCCAAATTCGGCTGCTCCGCGGGCTTCCACCGCGCCACCCCGCCCCCCGGGTCCGACTTCGCCGGTCTGGTGCACTTCGAGGTCCGGCGCGCCCGGGCGCTCTTCGCCGAGGGGTACCGGCTGCTGCCGATGCTGGACCGCCGCAGCGGTGCCTGCGTGGCGGCGATGGCGGGTATCTACCGTCGCCTCCTCGACAGGATCGAGCGTGACCCGGAGGCCGTCCTGCGCGGCAGGGTCTCGCTCCCCGGCCACGAGAAGGCCTACGTCGCGGTGCGCGGCCTGTCGGGTCTCGACGCGCGGTACATCTCGCGCCGTACGGCCAGGGGGCGGGTCTGATGGCACGTCCTGCGCGATCCGCCGGTGCCGGGCGGGCAACCCGGCAGGGCTCCGGCGCGTCCCTGACTGCGACGACACGGCGAAAGGGGCAGCCATGACCGACCGGAGCGCACGCTCCTTCCGCGCTGTCGTCATCGGCGGAGGCCTCGCGGGGGTCACCGCCGCGCTGCGTCTCGCCGACTCCGGCGTGGACGTGACCCTGCTCGAAGGGCGCCCCCGGCTCGGCGGGCTCGCCTTCTCCTTCCGGCGCGGCGACCTCTCCGTCGACAACGGCCAGCACGTGTACCTGCGCTGCTGTACGGGCTACCGCTGGTTCCTGGACCGCATCGAGGGTTCCCACCTCGCCCCGCTCCAGGACCGCCTCGATGTACCCGTACTCGACGTGGGCCGGCTCGCCGGGCCGCGGCTCGGCCGCCTGCGCCGTACCGGACTGCCCGTGCCGCTGCACCTCGCCGGCGGTCTCGCCGCCTACCCCCACCTCTCGGTCGCGGAGAAGGCGGGTGTCGCCCGTGCGGCGCTCGCCCTGGGGCGGCTCGACCCCGCTGACCCCGCGCTCGACGGCGTCGACTTCGCGACCTGGCTCCGCCGCCACGGGCAGTCCTCGCGCACCATCGAGGCACTCTGGGACCTCGTCGGAGTCGCCACGCTCAACGCCACCGCCTCGAACGCCTCCATGGCCCTGGCCGCGATGGTCTTCAAGACGGGACTGCTCTCCGACCCGGGCGCCGCCGACATCGGCTGGGCGGCCGTGCCGCTCGGCGATCTCCACGACACCCTCGCCCGCAAGGCGCTCGAATCAGCGGGCGTACGCATCCACGTGCGCACCAGGGCCGGATCCCTCACCCGTACCGAGGACGGCCGCTGGACCGTCGGGACGGACGGCGAGCGGTTCGAGGCGGACACCGTCGTGCTCGCCGTGCCGCAGGGCGAGACCCACCGGCTGCTGCCCGACGGCGCGCTCGACGACCCCGGCAGGCTGCTCGACCTCGAGGACGCGCCGATCCTCAACGTGCACGTCGTCTACGACCGCAAGGTGCTGCGGAGGCCCTTCTTCGCCGCACTGGGCTCACCCGTGCAATGGGTCTTCGACCGCACGGGGTCCTCCGGCCTCCAGGGAGGTGGCCAGTACATCGCGGTGTCGCAGTCCGCGGCACAGGACGAGATCGATCTCCCGGTCGCCGAGCTCCGCAAGCGCTACGTACCCGAGCTGGAACGACTCCTGCCGGCCGCACGCGGGGCCGGCATCCGGGACTTCTTCGTCACCAGGGAGCGCACGGCGACGTTCGCGCCCGCACCCGGAGTGGCCCGCCTGCGGCCCGGCACGAAAACCCGTGCCCCCGGGCTGCAGTTGGCGGGAGCATGGACCGCGACCGGCTGGCCCGCCACGATGGAGGGCGCCGTCCGCAGTGGTTTCAGCGCCGCGGACGCAGCGCTCCAGGCACTCGGCCGGCCCCACGAACATCCGCTGCAGGAGGCGGCATGAGCAGTACCACCGGAACAAGAGGAGAGTCTGTGACCCCGGCGAATCCGGCTTTCGACACCGTGGCGGACACCACGGACGTCACCGCGCTTCTGGAGCGTGGAAGGGCCCTGTCAGCGCCGGTGCTGCGAGCTGCCGTGGACCGGCTGGCGCCGCCCATGGACACCGTCGCGGCCTATCACTTCGGCTGGATCGACGCTCAGGGCCGGCCCGCTGACGGCGACGGCGGCAAGGCAGTGCGTCCCGCGCTGGCGCTGTTGTCAGCGGAGGCCGCGGGAGCCCCGGCGGAAGCCGGCATCCCCGGCGCCGTGGCCGTCGAACTCGTGCACAACTTCTCGCTGCTGCACGACGACCTGATGGACGGCGACGAGCAGCGCCGCCACCGCGACACCGTGTGGAAGGTGCACGGTCCGGCCCAGGCGATCCTCGTCGGCGACGCGCTCTTCGCGCTGGCCAACGAGGTCCTGCTGGAGCTCGGCACCGTCGAGGCCGGCCGCGCCACCCGCAGGCTGACCACCGCCAGCCGCAAGCTGATCGACGGTCAGGCCCAGGACATCTCCTACGAGCACCGCGAGCGGGTCACCGTCGAGGAGTGCCTGGAGATGGAGGGCAACAAGACGGGCGCGCTGCTCGCCTGCGCCGTCTCCATCGGCGCCGTGCTCGGCGGGGCGGACGACCGTACGGCCGACACCCTGGAGGCGTACGGCTACCACCTCGGCCTCGCCTTCCAGGCGGTCGACGACCTGCTCGGAATCTGGGGCGACCCGGAGTCCACGGGCAAGCAGACGTGGAGCGACCTGCGCCAGCGCAAGAAGTCCCTGCCCGTCGTAGCCGCCCTGGCCGCCGGCGGGCCGGCGTCGGAGCGGCTGGGTGAACTCCTCGCCGCCGACGCCAAGAGCACCGATTTCGACACCTTCTCCGAAGAGGAGTTCGCCGTGCGCGCGGCACTCATCGAGGAGGCGGGCGGCCGCGAGTGGACCACCGAGGAAGCACGCCGTCAGCACGCCGTGGCCGTCGAGGCGCTGCACGGTGTCGACATGCCGGAACGAGTGCGGGCGCAGCTCACCGCGCTCGCCGACTTCGTTGTCGTACGAAAGAGATGATCACCATCCTGATATGACTCGCAGTCGCCGGCGGGGGGCCCCGGGCGGGGGCCGCCGCCGGCGGCCCCCCCCCCAACCAGGGGGCAAAAGGACGGGGGGGGTCGCAAGGAGACCGCCCCGAGAGCTAGCCCGCGGGCGCCGGCCCCCCCGGCCGGT